>JAUYDB010000226.1 GCA_030691985.1 Candidatus Omnitrophota bacterium
GGGGTTTGCCGTAAGTGTTTCTAAAGGAGGTGATAAAGGGATGGTCTTCGCTGAGGGAGATGCCGGGGTATATTGCCTCCAGTTTCTGTTTGAATGATTTTATGAGTTCTTTATATTTCCTGTCGCGGAATTTGGCATGAAGCGATTCGTGGTAGGCGACTACCTCCTTTACCTTGCCCGCTGATTCTATGGTCTTACCTGTGGAAGTCTCTATGGCCTGTTTGGCGTATTCCCATACCTCTTGTGCCTGGTTAGGGGTAAGTTTCTCATCTATATAATGTATATTCCCAACGGCATCGGTCCACGCCAGCCCGCTTGTTTTCGCTATATTATAGATATCGGCGTCAGGATGTGATTGCAGTAGCCCCTTAAAGTTCTGCCATATATAATCAGGGAAGCGGAATGGGCTGTTAGGCGGCGTCTGCGTATACGTATTATGCGCCACGATGCCCTGCGCAACAAAGTTGTGCGTGCCCTCGACCTCGATGTCGTAGACCTGCTGGGGGCCTAAGTATTCGATTGAGACAATATGTTCATAAATTATTACCGAATGGCGCAATGATAACGCCCTTGACAATTTTGAGAGGGCTGTGTTATATTTAACACCATATGGAGGACTATAAAAAATGAAGTCTAAATCTTTAGTGAAATTGTCAGCCAAGGAGCCTGTAAAATTGGTATCGATGAAAAAATTTGCCGCATTGCCTGAGGAGTTGAAAGAAGAAATGTCATCGAAGGAGTTTAATGCCGCGGTGGTGGTGAACAAAACTGGTTCTCCCAAATATTTTGTCTTTGACACATACTCACTCTGGGACATGCTTTGTGCCTTTGACACTAAGTTTGAAGAGACGGTCTCTTCCAAAGAATATGTATTCCATAATCCGGTCGGCTGGCTCATCGATGCCATCGAGGCCCATCTGCCGGTTAACCCTAAACTAGTATTAAGGTTAAAAAAGGGCATCGCCGAGGCTAAAAAGATGGGGTTGGTGCCGTTTGAAAAAATTAAACACAAATTAGGGTTATCCTGAACTGGCCTATGGTGAATTCTATTAAGTTTACCCCGCCCGGCAGAAGAGAATTTGAAAAACTTCCTCACCAACTGCAAAATCGCATTCTGGAGAAAATTAATCTGTATCTGTCTTCCGGAAATCCTATGCATTTCGCCAAACCCTTGGTTAATATTCCGCCTGCTACCCATAGATTTAGAGTAGGAAAGTATCGTATCTGTTTTTATATCGTCGGCTTCATTATCGTTATTGATAGTGTTGACACGCGGGAAGACGCTTACCGCAAAAGGTGATTCTTCTTTAATTACCGCAATCTCCTCTCCTATCTTAATCTCTTTCAGCTTTCTCCAGCCTTCTCTGGTTAAATAAGGATGGTTCAGGGTGGTCTTGAGTTCTTTTCCTGATTGGGTGCGGATGCGGTAGACCGGTTTAACCCCCATCTCTAAAAGGGCGTTCACTTTATGCGGCTCTAACTTTTTCGTCTTTTCATTCAAGGACAAAACCTCTTCTCCTGGTTTGATTTGTATCAGGGGTTTGGTTGTGCCGTCTGGTAAATGGATGAGCGAATCAGGGGTAAGGCAAAGGCCAAGGCCATCTTTGCTCTCGCTTTCTCCAACCACGCCCATCCCCTTTTGTCCCAATATCGCTGGGCTGATACTCGCAACGTCCGGCGCTTGTGACGGAGCGGCGTTTTGCGGAATGGCGCCGGCGTCAGGGCGCGCTCCCCGACGCTGCCGATCCTGCCTCCTCAATAGGTTTGCCTGCAATGACGAAGACTTATTTAAAAGGATGCCATGGTGTACCTCGGCATAAGAAGAATAGTCTCCGGTCAAATGCCATCCTGTCGAAAGAAGCAACACATCCGCGTCCAGACATTCTGATACCAATGGCCTTATCCGGGAATTGAGATGCTGGGCGGTGTTGCGGTAGATCAGGATATCGTAATGGGTATCTTTAATTGCTCGGCGGTCTAACTCATTCCCTAAAACCGTCGCAATGGAATTGGTTTCAAAAGATGACGGCAGGTCTTCTCGCGCCGTCGACTTAAATTTTGTCAGATTTGACTGCGATATATCATAACCATCTATAATAATCCGCCATTGTTCAGCGATCAATCCTTCTCCGAGCTCATCAGCGATAATCTCAGCGACTTCTATCAGGTCTGTGCCATCCGCGGTGCCGATACTTCCAACGCGTATCACCCTATCTCCGCTCTCACTCTTATTGCGGATAATGTCTGCGGCCAAACCACGCGGGCCGGCTAAAATGGAGTTGTGCTGATGATATCTATCCTTATATGTCGTGGTCTGGAGCGGGCGTTCTATCAAAGGTACGATGAAAAGTTTTTCCAAAAGTCCCTGAAATTCCTGGCTGTGCTTATCGTTAAGCTGTAGTTGGAGCTTGCGCAAATCCTCAAAACTCAAATTGTCAGCAAGCAATTTACTCAAGGCATTCAGATCCTGTCTTTCCGTCCTCTCATAGTGAGCGCCGATTTTTCTAAGCGTGTCTAATACCAGCGCCTTATTGTATAATGCCGCCTCATCCTGCCGCGCCATTCTAATATTATTTTTCTTAATAATATAATGCATGAGTTCCAACGGATTAACATCTTCTCTTTCGGCGATCTTTACCAGCACTAGAGGCGTGATGTTATCATTGATTGACTTGCTGTTGAGCGCTTTAAGCGGCGTAATCGCGATGTGTTCTTCCTTTGTATTATAAAGGCGGTCCGCGTAAAGAGTTATTTCCGCCTGGCCCCGATCGAGTATCGCCTGCATCCTGTTCTGATCAACTGCTCCGGCGAAAGCAGCGAGAGCTTGTCCCGTCTCCTGCTGCATGGGCCGGCCTTGCGCCTCCTCAAGCGCCTCATCCAGCCGCTGGCGCATCTTTTCTTCTGGCTTGCCCCAGCGGTCCGCCATTGCCTTGAGCGCGGCGATCTCCGTTTCATCGAGCCTGGTAAGGACAGCCGGAATGCGCGGATCGGCATGAGGAACCTCGCCAATTCCTAATCCGGATAATATAACCTCCCGATCTTGCCGCTCTTGTTCACCTGCTAAAATAAGAGGCGCAGGACCGTCCAGGCGCACCGCGATCCCCTCAAAGATATGCGGCAGGAATCCCGTCCCGCCTAAACCGGGAGGGGGAATCTGCGTGGTAACAGGACTCGCAATCTCTGCTGTAGCGTTCTCGTCGCTGGGAGCAGTTTCCGGAACGCCTTCTTCTATTCCCCAAAGATAATCTCTATCCTGGACCCTGCGCCTGTGCAGCCGCTGCGACGGAACGGCTCGGCTGGAGGTATCGGCCAACATTATAAAAGAATCTATGAGATTGCCGCTCCAAAGCGCGTCTTGTAAATCTTTTCTCCTTTCGCGTGAATATCGTTTACTCCATCTTTCAACCAGAGACATGCCTTCTTTGGCGAGTTTGCGATAGGCATCCGTTGCCTTTTCAGAGGAACGTAAATTCCTCTTCTTCTCGGTGACAACGCTCTCAAACAGATATCCGTCAGAATGGATGCGTAAATAAAACTCAACCGTCTCGGCAAACCAGAGGGTTTTATAAATTTTATCCAATAAATCTTCTCCGTCTGATGTTAATGATTCGCGCGCTTCCCGCAAGGCGCGGAAAGCCATATTCTCCAGCCAAACCAGCGCCAGGATAAAGCTCGGCATGGTACCGATTTGTCCCTCAGAGCTTGATATCCTCAATAACCTATTCGCCTCTATTAACGCCGCAAACAGGCTCCTTGTGTCCACGATTCCTCTTGCCGATGTCCGTCTATTCAGATCCTGCAGAGCGCTGTCCAACTCCTGGTACCCAATGGATAAAGCCGGGTTGGCGACCCGCGGCGGCGCGTCTTGTATCGGTGACGTATTTTTTGCTAAGCGCCTAAAGATATCTATATGGCTTTCTTCTGTTACAGGATTAAGGTATTTGGAACCGGGAAGATATGCGTCTATCCTTGCAAAAGTGCCTGCAGAAACGCTACGCAATTCGCTCTCTGTGATCCCGCCATCATGATAGCGGACAAGAGCTGTTATT
>JAUYDB010000104.1 GCA_030691985.1 Candidatus Omnitrophota bacterium
AGCGAGGAAAGACCTTCGCCGTCCCACCACAGGCGGGAGAAATCGACTAGGAGCGAGAAAAATGCCGGATTCCTTTGGGACGCGCCCGCCACAAAGCGTTGGCGGGTCCGCCTCTGGCGGAAGCGGAATATCGGCAGTTAATCTTAAGCAGGGACGGGTAGTATATACATGGACAAAAGATACGAAGAATTACTGCAATACGTAGAGCGGCCCGGAAGATATATAGGCGGCGAAATCAATTCCGTCGTAAAAGACTGGGATAGCGCCGATTTAAAAGTGGCGCTTGCTTTTCCCGATCTATACGACATAGGGATGAGCCACCTCGGCATCAAGATCCTTTACCATCTTTTAAATTCACAAGAGAATATCCTGTGCGAAAGAGTATTTTCGCCGTGGAACGATATGGAAAAATTGCTTCGGACGAGAAACCTGCCTATTTTTACTTTAGAGAATAATAAACCCTTGTCTGAATTTGATATAGTAGGTTTTTCATTTTCGCATGAACTTAATTACACGAACGCCCTGAATATTTTGGATATGTCAGGGATCCCGTTAAGGGCAAAAGCGAGAAACGATGTTCACCCGCTGATTATTGCGGGAGGCCCATGTGCCTTCAATCCGGAGCCAATGGCAGAGTTTATCGATATGTTTATGATAGGAGACGGAGAAGACGCGATATTAGAAATTGCGGCGCGCTGCATTTCCCTGAAAAGAAAGGGCCTCTCAAAAAATAAGCCCGTATTATTAAAAGAACTCGCAGGGATAGAAGGCGTGTATATTCCGGGCCTCTACGAAGCATCCTATAAGGACGGCAGATTTGACATACTTGTTCCGCTGGAAGGATATGCGCCGCCCGTCATAAAAAAGAGGCTGGCAAAAAATTTTGAAACATCTTTTTATCCTGCCAAGCAAATAGTCCCGTATATTCCGATAGTGCACGACCGCGTGAGCCTCGAAATAATGAGGGGGTGCCCGCACAAGTGCAGGTTTTGTCAGGCTACTATGATATATTCGCCGGTCAGGCTGCGCTCCAAAGACGCGATATTCCGGCTCGGGAAGGCCGCGCAGATGCTTACCGGTCACGACGAGATATCTCTATTATCGTTGTCGACAGCGGATTATCCCGGCGTAATAGATCT
>JAUYDB010000050.1 GCA_030691985.1 Candidatus Omnitrophota bacterium
CCCTGATTTCCTAGCAAGCTATCTATAAAAAGGGGTCAGACCCATTCACGGCTTAATAGACGCGTTGGGTCTGACCCCATTTTATCATTGTTTCATGAAACTCTGATCTGTCACACAAAAGTTAGTTTTTATTTCTGTTAAAATATAAAATAGTTAAATTTATCCTATTGACAGCACAAACAAAATGGTATATACTTTTACTACATTAACGTAAGATAATAAAAAAGTTTGATATATTAGTATTAAGCGTTGTTTAGCGAAACGTTGTAGGGAGAAGTATGCCTGGCAAATTTTATGTGTTTTAAAAAGATTATTTCAACTTTAAAAAGATGGAGGATAGAAGGATGAGTTTATCGTGGGTAGTTTCGAAGATGCGCGGTAAAAATAATGTCTTTACCAAGGTAGTATCCATTCTAATAATCCAATCCTTTATTTTATCAAACGTCGCGTTTGCCGAACCCGGAACCTCGAAATCTGTTACGGAAGCAAAGAGAGATTGCTTCGCCCCTTCGGGGCTCGCAATGACGGTTGTGGATCCCGAAAAGGTCGTGATACCCAGGGAATTCGGCCTTGTTAAGTCTAAATTCATCGGCAATGACGGAAGGCTTGTCATACACATCCAGGACGCCCATTGTAATTATGAGGCCCAGGCCAATATTGTGAAGATTCTCGAAAACCTCGTGAAGAATTATAACATTACCCTGGTATCGGTGGAAGGTGCGGACGGCGTCATAGATACATCGTGGTTCAAGGCCTTCCCGGACGAAGAGATCAGAAAAGAAGTCGCCACTTACTTCATGAAGAAGGGCGAGATCACAGGGCCTGAGTTCCTCTCAATAACGAGCGACTATTCCATAAAACTATTCGGCGCGGAGACGAGGTCTTATTATATCGAGAACCTCAATGCCTTCACATCGAGCTATCCATTAAAGGAAGAGACCGAGAAGTACTATAACCGGATAAAGAATGTCTTGAACCGGCTTAAAGGTTCTATATATACCAGCGACCTTAAGGCGATGGACGCCAAATCTGATGAATACGAATCGAAGAAGATACAGTTTAACGAGTATGTCCGGTTCCTGCAGGAGATGGCAGAGAGGCAGAAGATAAGTTTGAGGGGGTACGAGAACTTCTTTAAACTTGTCAGCACCCTTATATATGAGAAGAAGATAGATTTTACAGTCACCGACAAAGAGCGCGGAACTCTGATAGATGAACTTAGCAAGAAGATATCCAAGGAGGCCCTGACCGAGCTTGTCACGCAATCCATCGCGTTCAAGGCCGGCAAGATATCGTCCGTAGAATATTACCATTACTTAAGAGGCCTTGCCATAAAGAACGGGATCGATCTGGCAAAAGACTTCCCCAATCTCTACAACTACATCATATATAATTCCGTATATTCCAGGATTGAAAATGAGGCGCTCTTTAACGACATAAAGAAGGTGGAGGCTGATATAAAGGAAAGGCTGTTCAAAACAGAAGACCAGAGAATCCTCGAAAAGCTGTCCCGCCACGTCAATATTATCCTGGGCTTGATAAATATAAAACTGTTGAACGGCGATTTCGAATATTACGAGAAGAAGAAAGAGGAATTCTCCTACGAGGCCTTCACCGATTTCATAAAGAAGAAGACGATCCAGTACGGATTCGCTTACGAGATAGAGCCGCCGAGCGATGCGGTTGCCAACAGCATCCCGAAACTGCAGGACTTCTATTCCATAGCCCTAAAGCGCGACAAGGCCCTCGTCGATAATACCCTGAACGCGATGAAGAAAGAGAAACAGAAGCTCGTCGTGTTGATAACCGGCGGATTCCATTCCGAAGGCATCGCGAAACTTCTCGAAAAACAGGGCGTCTCTTACATGGTAGTCTGCCCATCTATAACCAAAGACGCGCCGACGCCGTATATCCAGATATTGACGAACCAGAGGACGCCGCTTGAGGATATACTCGTGAACGCCCCGACGCCCGAGACAAAGCAGGGCGGTGGGATGCTCGCGCCTTACATAATCTCCGGCGCCAAACAATTGACCAAACGAGAGATCGCCGAGATAGACAAAGCGGTCAGCAAGGTCAACGAACAAGGGCTTGCGGACAGATTGGAAGATTTTGAATATAAATGGGTCAAATCATATATAAATATATGGATTTCGCGCGCCGAGAAATTCGCGGGCAAAAGGAGTTTGTCCAGGGACAGGGAAATACTCGAGCAGGCTTTCAGGATCGCCGTGGACAGCGCAGTCGCGAAGAACAAAATATCGAGAGAGAACAGGGATCTGGTGCACCGGCTGGCAGCCGCCGCGTTCGAAGAGATTTTTAAAGCCAGAGAAACAGAATTTACTCAGCGAGTGAAGACCTCCGCCAGACGCGCCGAGCTCGAGAGAACGCGCACGGACAATGTTGGCGGTAGTGAAACAAAATCCCCCGGCACCGGAGCCGTTAGAAGCACCGAACCTGACATCCCGTATACAGAAACAGTCGATTTCAACGAACCATATACGCAGGAAGATGCTGTCAGGATAGGCATGGCTATAGAGGCGACAGCGAAGGCTCTGGCCAATGAGAATAAGTTGAGAGAGGTATTTGAACATCGCACCGGCGGCGTATTCGTTGTTTTGGACGACGCCGCCTATATGAAATTCGCGGCGCAATATAATGCGCCATCTGATATGATATGCCATCCCGGCACAAGGAAGACCAGATTAGAATACGAAAAAGATCCTCGGCCGGAGACATATGGCGCAAAAGTGAAACGCTACTATTATATAAAGGAGTCCTTGTTCGACGAACTTACTGACGAAGAGCGTCTCGTTTTTGCCATGCATGAGGAGATGCATATAAAGATTGCCTTGAAGATCATAAAAAAGGCGCCTGATGGTGAATCGGAAGAGAGGGTTATAAACAGACAGGAAGGATGCGACATAAGGCCTATTATGGCCAGGTTCGGCAGCATCCCTCACATGGCGGACAAACTGCTGACCGATACTGCCTATGGAGACGCGGCCATAGGGGAGATAGAACGTCTTAAGCGGAAAGGCGCCGCCGCGGAGCTTGCGGAGTTTGTCAAGAGGGTCTATCAGAGAAGGGTCTATATTGATAAAATGAAGAGTGTGCTTACCGAAGAACCATACACAGGTTATGATGTGGTGATAATAAGTTCTACTACTGAAGGTGAGGCGGCCGAACAGGCAAAGAATATCAAAGCGGCATTCGCGAACGTGCGCACAAAAAACAGTGTTTTAAAAAATGAAGTGTGCGTTCTTTCGATATTAGATTCTGCGGAGGGCGGTCAGATAATAGGCCAGAACAACACCTGGGATAAGGCGGTAAAGGATGCCTTTAATAAATGGGCGGAAGGAAATGATATTCTGCCGACGTTCAGAAACTTGGAAAAACTTCAGGCTCAAGGTATGGTTAAAATAGCCACTTATCATAACGGTGGCAAGGCCGAAAGGTTCTCACCCGCCGGACAGTCTTTCAACCTTTCGAGAGCGGATCAACCTCTTGTAGGACATGTGCTGAATGCCCAGGGGAAGGCGATACCCCTTAATCTTCTTTTAGCGGTGATCTTGAGCACTTCATCCAATGCCGAGACCAACGACGGTTCGCACCATGATGTCTATTGGACCAATCAGATAGGGTTCGGGACGAATAGAGAGATTACGCGAGGTGATTTCGCAATCTCTAAATTTGCCATCGCCGTTCCGGAAAATCCAAACAAGAAAGACTTATTCGACTACGGCACCATTATAACATCAGAAGATGGCCGTATATTGAAATTTGTGGCAAGGGGGAGACTTACAGAAAAAAATTACGCCACCGGCCGATATGACCCAAACCCTGACTATAAAGCTCAGCTTGACGAACTATTGGAAGCGGTTCGAGAGGGAAGGGCGTATTTTGATTATGGCTCGTTCAGCATGACAAGAGATATGCAGGACGCCTTGTTTGTTTACTGGCGGGATGTTAAAAAGATATTCGATATGATGCGGGAAAGAGGCGGCAAGGCCGGCATTTCACGCGATCTAGATCCGATGTTCATACAGATATTGGCTCCTTTAATCAACGGCTTAATTGGTAGAGAAAGTCAGCTGGCGGATCTTCCAGATGCCGCCGGACTGGATGCGGCCGGCGACAAAGACGCTATGCTTGAAAATATTTATAATTCTTTGGTTGGCATAATGGAACCCGAATATAGGGCGGTTTTTGAAGACATACACAGAAGGGCCAAGGGGGATTTTGAAAAAGGCAACGATCAGCCGCTTCAGGCAATTTATGAGACCATAGAATTTTTTATCAGGTACAGAGGGCGGGTTTTTAAAGATCTCAAAAAGGCGATGGGTATTATTGACTTCGGCCCTGACAGCCATTGGTTTGCCTATAAGAGGCTGCTTGACATGGCCAATGAGAAATTCTTTATGCTTGCCGATATCATGGGCGAGACGATGGAACTGGAGCCGAATGGAAACGATCTGAGAGCCCCGGCTGAGATCGCGGACATTATACGAGCTGAAGACGCGAGGAGATTAAGGCGTATAAGAGACGACGCCGTTTGCGCATTCGAGGTAGACGGCCGCAAAGTTATTCTTACTTCAGAGCAGGTACGGGATGGATGGGAAGGGAACGGCGTTAAAGTAAAAGGTTCAATCGTGCAGGGTAATACCGTTCTCCTGAAGGGCTCTGCGATAATCGACAGCGTCATTAATAATTCACAGGGGAAGATTATGGCCAAGAATTCATATGTCGAATTAGCGACCGCTCCGGTGATAAATGCCAAGAACAGTATTGTGGTAAAGGCCGCTTACAAAGAGCCGATAATCGCCGATAGAGAAATAGTAGCTGACGCGTTCAGAGAGACGATACAGGATACTCGTTTTCCTAAAGGACAGACCCGCATGAGGGCGCCTGTGGGATACGATCCGAAACCAACTGATAAGACATTGGCTGAAACGATGTCGGATAAAGTTAAGTTTGGAGATAACGCGTATTCATTCGAGGCGGTTCGGGATGAGCCTTGCGAAAGGGCGGCTAACGACGCGATCGAGGCATCTATAAGAGACAGTGTGATGAAAGACATCCGCGCCGAGATAAAGAACAGAAGGACGAAACTCGCGCTGGAAAAAGTCAAAGGTATTTTTGAGCCCGCGGCGGCAAATGCAAGGGCCGATGAAAAAACGCTTCAGGTTGCTTTATCAAATATCAATCAATGGCTGACGGAAGACAGGTTTAAGGAATATTACGAAGCGCTTCTGGATCTGATTGACACAGCCCAAACCGACGCGAAAGTCGCCATGGAGCTTTACGATAGTTTCTGGCGGACCATTCCGTTCGGGACAGGCGGCAGGAGATATAAGATTGGGATAGGCCCTAACAGAATGAACGCGTATATGGTCGCTATGACAGCGCAGGGGCACGTAGAATATTTGAAAAGCCAATATCCAAATGAAGTTAAAAGAGGCGACGCGGCCATAGGCGCCTGGGATATCAGGGCATTTCATAAATATTTTGCCGAAGTAGAGTCATTGAGAAAGTATAGAGAAATCATAGAGGAGAAATGCCCGGCTCTCAAGGGTTTGTCCTCGGAAGATTTATCCAAGATAGCGGGGCTTGTTTATGCCGGTAACGGGATCAGGTATATTCATTCAAAAGAGATGAGATCGACGCCGTGGCTCTCTTTTGCAGTAAACAGATTTAGCGATATCGTTAAAGGCAAGCCGTTTGTAGGCGAGATAGGACCTGTCCTTAACGGTATTCAAAATGTCATGGCAGGTATTGTATTGAGCTCAAGCCACAATCCTTATGATAATAACGGGACTAAGTTTTATGAGAATAGCGGCGCTCAGGCGCCTCCTCAAATTGTGCAGAAACTCATGAATTTGGGCGACATGGTCACCGCGATAAATTATTTCGGAGGCGATATTATTTATACCAAAGGATTGAAGGCAGCATTTGATGAGGCAGTGAAGAGCGGAACAATTACCGTTTTAGAAGGTGAAAACCTGCGAATAATAGATAACGCGTATATAGACAGTGCCATAGAGGAGATAAAGAGTGTATATAGCGAGAAGGAATGGGACGCGTTAAAGCCATGGTTTGAAAAATTATCAGTATCGTTTAACGCCATAAACGGAACGGGCGTTACGAATGTTGTGCCTATATTAGAGAAATTAAAATTTCAGGTCTTACGAAGCAGGGGTGATGTGCCTACATGGGAATTCACCGAAGGCGACGGCAATATCCCTAATCCGGAGTTTGAGCCGACATTTAACACCGGAATGCAGATAGGCGTAAGGAGAACGCTGGACGCGTTATTTACCGGCGAGCTTAAGGATGTGACCGGAATAAAATCAGTAATAGACAGCGACAACAAAGTGATTCCTATCTCTGCGCTCGAAGCGGAGAATAGAGGGCCATTTACCAGCACTGACCGGCTGCTCGAGCATGTCAGAACCTCGCGAGCCAAATTTATCCGCGGCCTTGTATTGGACGTAAATGACGCTAATGAAGAGGCCATAAGAGTTTTCAGCCTCGAGAATAACATATGCCTATTAACGGACCCGGATGCTGATAGGGTTGGTCTCGGGATGCTTAAAGTGGAGCGCGTCGGAGGCGAGATGAGATTACACTGGGTCTCCGCCAACGACAATGACGAGGCAGGCATAGTATTATTCAGACACCGGCTTGAGAGACTGCGCGATATGGCAAAGCGCGGAGAATTAATACGGTATATAGAAGATAGAAGAAGAGAGGAAGGCAGGGCCTTGAGTAAGAGCGGAAGATATCAACTTATAATGGTCAATACCGTCGTATCGAATACTCTTGAAAAAACCATTGCTGAAACGATATCACGGGAGATATATTCTCTTACCAATGGGATGGTCAGCGTAAAAATTATCACGCATCACGTTGGTTTCAAATTTACAGGTGAAATTATAGACAACATATTGACGCTTCGGCTTAATGGTATTACCGGTGAGCTCATGAAGAGGGCCGGCATAACGCCGGATAATATAGATGAATCCTTCTTCGTTATGTCTTCGGAGGAGGGTGAAGGGTCTCTGGTAGGTTATAGAGGCAGTATAGATAAAGATAGCGGCACGACCGGCCTTGCCCTTGCCGTGTTAACGGCGGAACAGTTTGCCAAAGGCAGGACGATGTATGATTACCTTGTAGAGACATATGAGCTTTACGGATATTCAAAGACATATCTGGAGCCTATGGTCATGACGGGCGGCTATGGTTTCAAGATGATAAACGAGAAGATAATGACGCGCCTGCGTGATGAGGTTTTTCCGGCGGTGCTTAGTCCCACGCCGGAGAACGAAGGCCTGCGCAGGTGGGGCAGGTTCGTCCTTGTGAACGGGATGGACCATTATAATATTATGAAAAATTCAGCGGATTTCGCGGTCTATATAAAGTATTTACTGAGCAACGCGGATAGTTTTACGCAGCTTCTGATGTCGGAGTTAAAAATAAAACGCGAACACGAAGTTTTGATCAGGAGGGTAATCTCAAATCCGGGCTTTATAAATGAGCTTAATAGTCTTGAAAAGATACTTCGGGATGAGTGCGGGCTGACCCCTCAAGCGGCGGCGCTTGTCAAGGGATTAATAAAGAATCCTGAAGCCAAAACGGTCATTGATAATCCATGGCTCTGGCCGCAGGCTATAAGAGAATCCGTAAATATATTGGAGTTTTACGCGATACTTCCTGATGGAACGAGGGTTACGATAGTCGCCAGGCCTTCCGGCACTGAGCCGAAACACAAGAATCTGGTCATGATTGTCGGAAACCCGCTCAAAGCCGGCGAGAAACTCGGTGATTATGTAAAGCAGATCAACAATTTGAATAGAGAAGTGATGGATGAGGTTATGATAGCCTGTTATAGCGCCTCAGATGCCGAGTATCAATCCGGTGTCAGCGAAAAACAGGGTCTTTACAGAATAAAAGACTTGGACAAAGAAGGTTTAATGGAATTATTAAGGATAGAGCCGATAATAATATCTTGTGAAGCCAAGCTCGCGATCTATTTTCCTCTCAGAGATTGGATTGTAGAACTTTCCAATACTATGGCGCGGCTGACAGGCCGCGATGAATTTGAAAGTCAATACGGCAAGGCGCGGAAGAAGATAGAAGAGTACCTTATGAATTTCAAAGAGAAGAATGGCGTTGAATTTGTGGAAAGATCCGTATTGATGAATCTGAGGCGTCACATAATCGATTTGCCGGAAGGTGTTGCCATGGACGATGACCGCGTTAAGTCCGTCTATGTGCAGGCGATCTTATGGTTCGGCAGAGATATAGGGGAGAAGCATTTTGTGAAATTACTGGAAGAGCATTGGGGGCTTAACGAAGACGTGATAAGGAACGGGATGCCTTTATTAAGCGGTCCTATCCAGCAAGTTTCGCCAGCCGCGGAAGCGACAGATACGCCGGGCAGAGGCGCCGTAAGGGCGCCTGACCAGCCGTTGTCCAATCCGCAAACGATTGTCGAAGAAGTTCCGCGAAATTTATCATATATACCCGAGCATATCGCGGCAAAGATTTTGCAAAATAGAAGCGCTGATTCCGCGGCAAATGCCGCGAGAGGCCTATTTGCTGAAAACACCTACCCGTCGGCAGGCATGTTGTGCGGGATCAGCAACATCCTTCTCGATAATCTTAAACGGGACAAGGCCCTTGCCGCTGTTCTTGCGGCATTCTTTAGAGGAATTACGGCCGGGTCAGCGGCAATGGATAGGTCGCATGCCGAAGAGGCGCGCGACCTTGGCCTGATAGCCGGCCAGGCGCTTAACATAATATCGTGGGCCACCCGGAATATCGCAGGCGCCGAAGATATCCGGCTTACGGATAATGAGGGCGCGATGGCGAAAAGCGATAAGGGGAAGAGCTTTCTTGATAAAAGCGCGATGCCGGTTATCGTAGCGATTAAAGAAGGCGTTCCGGGCTTCCACTATAGAGGCGTCGAAGGCATCGGTAATGCCCAGGGCCTTAAGAATAAGATGGGGGTTAATATCGCGCCGGAGGCGATATATGATAACGCGAAATTAGAAAGCGCGAGAAACAATTTCTGGTTATATTTGATGGACCATGGCTTTATGGCTGCGCCGCGGGAACTTCAGGTGATGGCCGCAAACGGGTCCATGAGCACGATACACGAAACAGCATTTCTTGCCAGCATGCTGCCGGGCTCTATCCAATATGCGAGCACAGGACCCGGGCATTTTCAGAAGACCCAGTTAGACGTAAAATACGTAACCGAAGGCCGCGGCATTCAATACAACAAGTTCTATAATGAGAAAGGCGGGCTGGTAGCGGTATTCGCGCAGGTCCTGAAACCCGGCTCATGGGCTGTAGCCCTTCCTTTCGCTGTAGATTCAGTGGAGACATTAAGCGAGGAAGGCCTGGAGTTCACCCGCTTCAACGACTTCTCGGTCGAGGTTCCAAATCCGGAAGAATGGATGCAGATGAATTTCCCGAATCTTGGTATAGATTTTAGGGCCGTTGAAAGGGCCGAAAATACCTCGCAGGTCGTAACCAGGGCCGCCGAGACAGTTCCTTATTGCGCGGTGAATGTGAATGGCAGGCCTGCGTTGGTTCAGAATGTGGCGAACGCTCCCGCTATTACGTGGGTTAGCGGGATACCCGCGCCTGCCGCGACTCTCACTGAATTTTACAAAAGACTTAACCAAGCCAAGATCGAGGAGCTTCTCGGGATAATTGCGCGAACCATTAGGGACAATAAGTGGGTAACGAACGAAAAGGATAAGACCGTCGAAACAATCACCGCCGTTAATCCGAATTATATGAAATCGCTCGCGGCGCTTAACATAGTTGTTAAAGAAGGTAAGCCGCTTCCGATTAGGCCGTGCTTCAAGCTTGGGATAGACGGCTATACGTGGGGAGAGCCCATTGAGGAATCTTCGATACTTGCGCGGATGAGTATACCGAAAGAAGAGAGAGTCAATTTTATTGTTGAGAACTTAACAGAGCAGCAAAGGGCAGGCTACGCCGCGCAATACTTTAAAGAAACCGGACAGCCGGAGGCCAAAGAAGCGTTTGATAGATGGCTTAGAGAGACCGGAGTCCGCAGGGATGTCATCGGTGAGAGATGGTTTGGGGCGGGCGTCATCGACGTTGGGACCGGTTATAATCTGCCCATAGAGGTTCTCTCTCTCTGGCCGGAGGAGGTATTCGGCGCGTCAACAGTTACCGAAAGCGGCGTAACCGCAAAACACCTTACTTCAGCGCGGCCGCTTTCTGTGCAGTACCACAGATTCCCGGAGATGATAGTCCCGCTCGAAGGCGGGTACGCATTTATAGGGTCATCACGTCCTGTCGGCGGGGAAGGATTTGTGCGGGCCTTGCAGGAAGGAGATGAATCTGTATTGGCGAGGGCTACTATCGTTAAAGATCAACCGATTATTGTTCCGCCAGGCATGCCTCATGCCTACGGCAAAGTAGAGGTGTATGAGGTTAAGGGCGTCACACCTGTTCAGGATTCGAAGGGAACGATATCTTTTTATGACAGATTAAAATTAAATGATAGAGAGCGGGAGATCGCCGCGGAGATACTGCAGAAAGCTGGAAAGGGCGAGATCACAGAAGAGGCCGCCGCCGGGCTCTTAGTCAAAGAAGGATTGGCCAGACAGAACAAGGATGTCGCGACCATGACCGATAAAGACGGCAAGGTGGATAAAAAGAGGATTGAAGGCATTGCCGCCGAGCTGGATCGATATGGGCATTCTAAGGAAGCCGCCGCCGAAAAGGCCGCGCAAAGACCCGTCCCCGCGTCTCCTGAATTCGAAGGGAAGGCAACGAGGTGCGAGATCATGGGGTCTACCAAGTCCTTCGTTTCACTGAAGTATACGGTAGAGGCCGGTGAGAGCATGCAATGCAATGCAGGCACTGTAGGAACGTTTCATACGTTATTTGTGGCTCAGGGTAAGGTCAGTATCCATGATAAGATGACAGACGAGCTTAAATATGAATTACAGGAAGGCGAGGAGAAGACAATATATGCCAAAGAACTTGGTGTATATGATATTAGGGCTATGGAAAAGGAAGCCGTTGTGTATACGCAATACAAGCCTTCAGCGATTGCGGTTAGTAAGGCCGGAGTGACGGTGCCTCAGGCCGGACAGCTTGCGCCGCCAGGGCCTTCCTCGTTTACGGGCGAGAAAGGTTCGGCAGCAATGCCGGCAAAGGTAAAAGAGGCGCTTGAATCGAGCGGTCTTGAGGCGATGATTAACGCGGAGCGGGAAGAGTACGCCAGAGAACTTGCTCTGTGCACGGCCGCGACTCAAGACAGAGACGCCATACTCATAGTGGCGGTCGATACCGATATTTACGGCGGAAAGGCGCAATATGCGATATCAGGGCTTGCCGGCGAGGTAAACGGTAATACGAAACCCGGCTCTATTGTTATCATTGCCGGTAAAGGTAGAGAGCTTTCCGCTAAGATAGACGAGGCTCTGCATAGCGCAAACACGCATAATCTATCGGTCAGAAAGGTGGTTACCCAGCTAAGCGCTGCGAACGCGGCCGGCGGGATAGACAAAGTACTTTCAGAGAAAGGATACGTTCTTAAGGTAACGGTCGATAAGGATCTGTCAGGGTATTACATGCAGATAATCCGGCTGTTCAAACTATGTTTTCAAATAGGTTATTATGATGTTGATACAGGACAGGGCGTAGACAGGATCAAGGAGACTCTGGCTATGATAATGGGCAGGGCCATCGCTGACAACGAGCTGACCGCCTGGCTTGCCAATAAAATAATAGAGATACTGCCGAGGCTTGAAAAGATAGACTTGGAAGCTACCGCGGTAGAGGCCTACAAGGCGGTAAAGAAGGCGCTGACGTCGCTGTAATCGCCTCGCGGTAGCAAGTCTCGTAGTCCGTCGTCCGTAGACCGTTATTCGCATGACTATCCCTCGTCATTCGGGCTGTGTCGCAATAGTAAAACACGCGTCATTGCGAGCCCCGAAGGGGCGAAGCAATCTAAAGATGCAGCATGTATGACCGCAGAGGATATGTTTATTTAATGATGAATGATAGCAATACAGTGATTTATACCGGCGTAACAAGCAATCTAAAGAAAAGGGTGTACGAACATAAGGAGAAGCTGGTAAAAGGGTTTACCTCCAAGTATAGCGTTTCCAAATTAGTCCACTATGAAATTCTTGATAACATAGAAGAGGCAATTCTGCGAGAAAAACAGATCAAAGCGGGGTCACGTATTAAAAAATTGAAGTTGATTTTGGGTGTAAATCCTGAATTTGAAGATTTGTATGATAGTATATAGATTGCGAAGAGAGATTGCTTCGTCGCCATGAGTCAATAAAAATGCTCCTCGCAATGACGAAAAATAGCATTATGACACAGTCTCAATGACGAGTTTCGCCGAGCTTCTTCTAGAACTGAACTGTTGCATCTTGATTAACGGATGACGGACTACGGTCAACGGACTACGAGTGACGAACGACGAACGACGAATAATCCGTTCTGTGTTTTTGAAACTGGCCACGTGGCTCATTATAACGAGCCAGGTTGCAGGCCAGACGGCTCATGCGGATATTAAATCTATAAACAAAGTGACGGCCACCCTCGCGGCGCCGTCTATATTTCAGGAATCCTCCCCCGATGAAAAATCCGAAGAATTTAAAAAATCGATACTGTCTGACATAAAGCTCCTCTCCGCGGCCTTTGCGATAGCCGCGCATTTCCTCATAGAGAACAAGTTCGAAAACACCCTCTCCAGGACCATAAGAGACGAATTCAGAAATAGCCCCCACATGTCAGAAACTCTCAAATGGATAGACCTCGCTAATGTGAAGAGGATAGGCGATATCGTCTATATTCCCTACAGCAAGAACGGCAATATTTATGAGATACGGATAACCGCTCGCGAAAGGCTCGGCTCGCTCCTTGAAGCATCCTCACAATGGGCGCTCTCGAAGAGCTGGGGCATACAGATTGTAGCCGGGCCCGGTGATCGAAATCGGGAAAAGCCCAGCACCCGCGCGAATGATGAGTCGCTCATCGGGCGCGGGTTCAGAAACGAGGACCTTGACAGGATACCGCTCGTCCCGTGGGCGCAATCGGAAGACTTCCGCGTTGCCGTTGAAAGAGACCTGCCGAGAGTCATCGATGAGTTGCCGATGTCGGCCGGGCTTCGCAGATTGCTTCATAGGACGCTGGATGATTTCAAGAACGGGAAAGATGGCTGCAAGTTAGGCATGATGCCGGGGCTTTATGTGACCGCCGACCGATGGTACATTGAATTTGGGACGTCGCAATCGATCGGCGTCGCGATGGAATTTTTCGACCCTTCGACGCGCCCCGGCCATGGCCGGGGGCTTGCTCAGGGTTCCGCCACGCGGGCAGAACAAGAAAATGTCGCGGGCATGCCCGCAGAGCTCCACAAAACAAATCCGTTTTATCCCCATCGGCTGCAGGCCCTCTTCCATGCCCTCTTTCACGCCGCGTTGAACCGGGAAGAAGGGGAGGAATACCATGAGCTGAGGATAGAGTTAAATGCCACCGCCCATCTGGATGCGATGAGATTTTCGGCGCTAAAGTGGTGGGGCGTCCCGCCTGAATTGCATGAGACGGTCAGATGCGCGACAGTCAAACAGCTAAAGGACCCGGACCAGACGGCGCTGCCTGGCGTAAGGAATGAATTCGGCGAAGCGATACGCGCCTGGAAGTTAGAGCAGAGCAAGATCCCGACAAGGATGGCGGAAGACAACTGGAAGGCGCTTCTCGTCGAACTTCGCCACATATTACGGCCTAATCGGCCCGACGCCAAAAATCTATTTAGATTCTTAAACTTATGCACACAGAACCCAAACCCGATCTTCGGCAACCCGCATCGCTATCCTACAGAAAGCAGATATCCCGTCTTGCGCGCCGTCGCGCTGCTTGGCAGGGTGAGCAAGGAGAAACTTAAAGAGCTCCTTGGCCATCCGGACAACGCTTACATGCTCGCGAACCCAATCGTCGATTCAATCCTTCTTATGTTGAATGGTATTCCGAAAGATTGGTTAGCGGCGCAGGCGCCTGAAATTCAAGGACGAAGGGTGTGGGAAGTTTCGCCCGAGCTGTGGCACGCGGGCGGCGGGCTGGGCAGGGTCAAGCAGTTCGAAGGCATCGCGATGAAGGAGTTTTTAAAATCGGCGAGAACCCCTTTCTGCCATGTCGAGCCGTATTATCACTATGCCAAGAACAGGCTTACCGGGGAGCGGCAGAGGGTCGACTACTCCAGGGTCCTCGGTATTAAGGATGACGCGCCGCCGGAAGAAAAACCGCGCGAGGTCTTCAGGATTCCGGTTGAGGTAGGGAATGACACGGCTACAGCGGTCTGTTACCGGGCGATAAACGAGCATGGCATCGAGACGTTTCTCATAAAGGGGTTTAAGAAAGGGCAGGATATCGAAAAAGATGTCCCCTACTATACGCCCATGCTTTATGAATACGATAGCTGGTATGGGCCTGACGGGAAATATAACCCGAACCACGGCCTCACCCGCGATGAATTCGCTTACTTCCTTTCCGCGGCGTCTCTTGAGCTCATAAAACGCGTTGAGGAGTCGGCGAGATTCGCGAACGAAAAGGCGTGGAGGCCCCCCATCATGCACTTCAGCGACGGCCAGCTCGGGTTTGCCCCTTACCTTAAGAAGACGCGGTATGCCAATGATCCTGTCCTGGAAGGCGCCTTCGTCGCTTTCACGACGCACACGTACTTTAATCGGCAGGCCTTCAAACAGAAATTCGCTCAAGAGGTGCCGGAACAGACGTATCTCTTGCGGCCATCCGGCATTTCCCATGACGACGAGATGAAATATTTCCAGCACCACATGGACCTTTCCGAGAACCCGTGGGATAGGTTCGCATCCGTAAGCGACTACTCTTCGGCCGGCATACGCTCGGCCGACTGGGTGAATGGCGTGAGCGCCGAACATGTCCGCCGACTTCTGCAATTGGGATACGACACATGGGGCATATGGGCGAATGTCGTCGACCTGGTGGCGGTGACGAACGGAGACGTCCGGGAGCTTACCGCGGCCAGGTTCAGGCAGGCGATGCGCCAGGCATGCGGCGATGATGTCGATGTCGAAGAGCCGACATCCGGCCAGGTTGCCGGGGCAAAGAGACGCTCCAAGGAGATGCTTAACGAAGACTACGGGACTAATTTTGACCCGGGCCTGCCCGTCCTATCGTATTCAGGCAGAGGCGTTGATGAGAAGGCGGGCCGGCACAGGGCGCTATCCGATTATAATATTGAAGAGATGGTGAAGATGGGCGCGCAGGTCGTTATTGGTTGTAACGTCCAGGCCAGCCCGGATATAGTGGGTGAATGGGAACGCCTCGAGGCATATCTACTGAGTGAAAAAGAGAAAGACCCTGTTAAGTACAAAGGCGCATTTATCCTTATGCGCAATATCGATATAACGGTCCAGCGGTCGATACTTGCCGCCTCAGATTTCCAGGTCCAGGACTCGGACCCCGTAACGGAGGCGGCCGGATTTTCGGAGGCCGATATCTCGGCCTGCGCAGGCATCGAGATCGCGCCGCCATGGAGGGAGGGCATCCTGCAGATGCAGGGCGTGAGGATGAATCTGAATATTTTAGGAGAAGGCAATTGTCTTATTCCGGAGATCGAGGTTTCCGAAAGCGATTTTCCTAAACTTAGAAGGCCTTATGATTCCAATATGAATAAGAGTGTAGGAGATGCTTATCTTGATATCATCAGGAAGGCGTTGAGTATAGGCGATACGATGGAAGACACGATGAAGAGGCTCGCCCATTATCAGGCGACGTCTGTACGATTGAGCCGTGTCCTTGAGGCGCGGCTTACCGTGGCGGAATATATGCGGCAGTGGAGCAAGGCGATCGCGGCGAGGGCGGGAAAAACGGCGGTTTTCGACGGGGGCACGGCGCCGCAGTCCGCGGCTGCCGATACGGCTCAAGATGCGGCTCGAGGCATGGCCATCAGCCTGACAGGTTTGGACATTACCCCCGAGCAGCACGCATCGCTGAATGAAATATGGAGGGCCCTTATTGCCGCAGAAAAGGCCAGAAGCCTGTTTGCTGCCCGGCCGGCCCGGCTGTCTGGCGATGTCGACATTCCGGTTGACACTACCGAGGACGTCTTTTTCGCCGCGCTCCGGACATTCGCGAAAGGCCTTTTTACAGACAGGCTCAATCCTGATTTCGATGTTATTATCGGCGATGACGATAATGAAGGCCTCCTGCCGGCCTTTATCGTTCTCCATCCCGGTAATAGGCGTACCCAGGCATATATACCCAGAAGTTATATGAAGACCCTCTCCGACTTTTTCGCGGCCCTCGAAGATGATTGGAAACGAGCGGAATTCATACAGATCGTCTTCGAGGCCTTTATGCACGAAGACATGCACCTGCGTCAGTATAAATCAACGCTCGGTTCGCGCGCGCCTCCTATTTCCGAAATAGATATTGACCGCCTCGCACCGTCATTCCGGGCTCGGGCCCTGTTTCGTCTGGCGTATGCCTGCCGAAAGACAGGGATCAGGCCTGACATAAGCCGTTTCTTGAGCGACCTGAAGAAGTCAGGCCGCGAGCGT
The DNA here is from genome assembly GCA_030691985.1 of Candidatus Omnitrophota bacterium. Classification (GTDB taxonomy): domain Bacteria; phylum Omnitrophota; class Gorgyraeia; order 2-01-FULL-45-10; family 2-01-FULL-45-10; genus JAUYDB01. The sequence goes on from JAUYDB010000050.1 coordinate 16,614, forward strand.
ATCTCCTACTTAAACGGATATCTAAGTTTAGATCCCGATAAACATCTGGCTATGGCAAGAGGTTTACTTGCGGGAGAGCCTTCTCAAACAGATATAATATTAGCCCAGCATCATCTGGGCGCTGTCTTTAATCATGCCGAGATCAGTTCGCCTATCTT
>JAUYDB010000081.1 GCA_030691985.1 Candidatus Omnitrophota bacterium
TCCCCTTTAGGGGAGAGGGCAAGGGTGAGGGGTAGGCAAAGATCGAATCTCGAAACGCGTTTCCCTTCGAGACTCACACTCTAATTTAGACACGAGTGTAAAAAAGACCAAAGACCGAAGACCACAGACTAAAGACCTATAGGGTCTACGGTTTCCGGTCTGAGGTCTATGGTCTAAACGATGCTATGGCGAGGTGAACGGATGCTCTGTGATATAATAATACCCGTATGGAACCAGCTTGCCTTCACAAAAGACTGCATCGATTCTATCGAGAAAAATACGGATACAGATCACCGCCTTGTAATTATCGATAACGGCAGCGGCAGCGATACCTCAGAATATCTAAAGACGTTGGAGGGGCCTTCAGGTTTGGGCGCGCTTCTTATCCGGAACGAAGAGAATGTCGGTTTTGTGAAGGCTGTGAATCAGGGGATAGCCGCATCAAGCGCGCCCTATGTATGCCTGTTAAATAACGACACCATTGTGGCAAAAGACTGGCTTAAGGTAATGATTGATATTGCGGCGCGTCATAAAGATATAGGCATAGTAAACCCCTCCAGCAACAATCTCGGCCAGCGCCCGGATAAAGGCGAGCCCATAGAGCTTTACGCAAACAAGCTGGCCCCTGAGAAAGAAAAATTTGTCGAGCTCGGAAGCGCGATAGGTTTCTCCATGCTGATAAAGAGGGAGCTCGTTCGGCGTATCGGAGCTTTCGACGAGATCTATGGAATGGGCAATTTCGAAGACACGGATTTTTCAAGGAGGGCGGTAAAAGAGGGGTACAGGTGCGTGAGGGCCTGCGGCGCTTATGTCTATCATAGGGAAGGGTCATCATTCAGCAAGCTTAAAACCTATGAAGACGATTTCAGGAGAAACAGGGAAATATTTGAGTTCAGGTGGGGCAGGCCTAAAAGGATCGCGTATATTCTTGATCGCTATGACCCTAATATGTTAAAGAGGCTTGAGCTTGAATCGATAAGGCTGGCAAGGGGCGGTAATTGGGTGTGGTATATTTCGAATGACATGATAGACGTGCCGCTTCATTCGAATATACGCTTCGCGCATATAGGCGGGAAGTGGTTCCCTGTAAAAGCGGCATTGGAGATTGTGAAGAAGAAGAAGAAATTTGACGAAATATTCGTCGGAAGCGACAGGATAGGAAACATTCTGGCCAACCTCCAATTTATTCACAAAGCGAAAGTGAGTTGGTATTGAAATTTTTCATCCCAACCCAATAGGGCAGATTAACCGGCTCTAAGCCACTCTTGGCCATGCGGCCAGGGGGCTTCGCCTAATTTTGTTATCAAGGAATAAATCCTTTTGGTTTAGTTATCTTAAGCTTTACAGGCGCTATGGATATAACGGTCATAAGAGGTTTGGGGTAGAGCATCGTAAACAAAATTTATACGGCTCAACCCCCATGGCCGCATGGCCATTCAACACTCATCCTGCCGGTAGCTGCCCCGACATGAGATGAAAAATTTCATCGAAGAGGACTGAGGAAATTTTTTAAGCCTCTGGCTGCATGGACTCAAGGCCACGGGCCATTCTCGTTCGGGACGGGTGACGCGGGGTCCAGTCCGAGAAGCGCACAAGCAGGCATGGGATGGGGCAGTACAGATACGCACTCTATTTCACGATATTGTAAACCCCATGCCTGCGCGGAGGACCGCAGGACGACCTAATGGCAGGACCCGTCCATTGTAAACTGCTACAAGTTGGGGTAGAATTATTGAAGAAATTGATGGGCCGCATAAAAATTTTTAGTGCGGACATAACGTAAGGTTTAGGTTAAGATTGACAGGGTTCGTAAAA
>JAUYDB010000126.1 GCA_030691985.1 Candidatus Omnitrophota bacterium
CTGGAATACCGGATAGAGATAAGTTTTGACGACGCGGCGTTCGGCGCCGAGAAGACCATATCAATACCGCCCACACTTCTTATATCCTGTATAGGGATCATGGACGATGTATCAAAAGCAATAACGATGGACTTAAAAGAACCGGCGAGCGCGATCTATCTTGTGGGGAATACCTATAACGAGCTCGGCGGTTCCCAATATTATAAGATGCTTGGGTTTACCGGAAATGATGCCCCTCGAGTCGACCCGGTTTACGGAAGGCATCTTATGACAATCTTGGCCGGGACAATTCGAAAGGGTTATGTCCGCTCGTGCCATGACTGCTCTGACGGAGGAATGGCGGTAAGCCTTGCGGAGATGTCGTTCGCCGGTGGATTTGGCATGGATATATCACTTATCGCTATAAATCAGCCGGGCAATGCGGATTGTATGCGCGATCACATATTGCTATTTTCGGAATCCAATACCAGATTTATCGTCGAGGTAACCGACGAAAAAAAGTTTGAAGCCGCGATGAAGGGTGTCCCGGTCTGGAAACTCGGGCATGCCCGGGGCGACAACATTTTCAGGATATACGGGCTTGAAGGAAAGACTATCATCGAGACCGACACAGCCAGATTAAAATCGGCCTGGCAGAGGCCGTTTAAGGACTTATAAATGAAAAAGCCGAAAGTAATAATCCTGAGGACCGCCGGCACGAATTGTGATACGGAGACCGCGTTCGCGTTCACGATCGCGGGCGCAACCGCGGAGCTTGTACATGTAAACGAACTGACGCGCAGGACAAGACAACTCGATTCATATCATATACTTGCGATACCGGGCGGATTCAGCTACGGCGATGATATAGCCAGCGGCAAGATATTGGCGAATGAATTGCGGTTTAAAATGGCCTGCGAGCTTCAGAAGTTCATAGATGACGGAAAGCTGATCATAGGCATATGTAACGGCTTCCAAATACTTGCAAAGTCGGGACTATTACCCAATCTGTCCGGGAATTTTCAATCAATAGAATCAACTCTGACCCTGAACGATTCTGATAAATTCGAGGACCGGTGGGTCTATCTGAGAAGAGCGCGGACTAAGTGCGTCTGGACGGAAGGCATAGGCAGCGTGATAGAGCTGCCCGTCGCTCACGGCGAAGGCAGGTTCATTCCGCGGGATAAAGAAACTTTAAAACGACTGAAAGACGAAGGGCTTATCGTATTTGAATACGTTGACGAGAATGGGAAGAGGAAAGGTTATCCATATAACCCAAACGGCTCTGTTGAGAATATCGCCGGAATATGCGACAGGAGCGGAAGGATCTTCGGGCTTATGCCTCACCCCGAACGGCACATAAGCCGATTTCAGCATCCCGGCTGGACCAGAAGGCCCATTAATGGCGCAAGAAAAGGGGATGGCCTGGCAATATTCAGAAACGGAGT
>JAUYDB010000138.1 GCA_030691985.1 Candidatus Omnitrophota bacterium
CCCCCGGAGGGGGAGAGGATTAAGGTGAGGGGGAAATTGTGCTAATTTGGACAGCAATGGGACACAATACCTATTTTCTCTCGAGATAGATTATGGAGAAATAGGTATTGTGTCCCCCGATTTTCCCGCCGTTTTCGCCTTGACTTTGCGATTAGGCGATGTTAACATAACTTATTGCGAGATAATATGATAGATAAAAAGATTGAGTCCGAGGTAAAGGCGATGAAGAACTTTCTGGAGTTATGGGGAAAGTTTCACGCTATTTACACAGAGACAATATCGAAGGAGATAATATCCAGGGAGGATGAAGAGAGATTTTTAGATACCCTGCGCATGATCAAAGGCAGATATGAAGAATTGAAGGGGGCGCTCGATTTCAGGTATATGCCGCATGCGCGGTTAACAGACCCTGTTACGGATGTTCTTGCGTTAAAGGGCATAGGGTTTATGTCGGAGAAGAACCTCAAAAAACTTAATGAAGATTGGAGGGATTCCTGCGTCTTTTTAAACAATATACTGGAGCAGCTAAAAAACGCCAGGAAGAGAGCGGAGGAGCTTAATCCGATAGGGGTATTTTTTCGGAAGGTTGTGGCGAGGTGTAGCTAGAGTCGTAAACTCAGGTGTCGTATTGCGTATTGAACCGGGTGACAAGTTTAGCGTATAGCGGGTAGCGTATAGGAAAAAAAACAAAAACTATCCGCTAAACGCTATCCGCTAACCGCTAATCTCGTTGCCTGACTCTATTATAACGAGGGAGAATGACATGACCAAAAAAGACATAGTGATAAAGATATCCGAAGAGACGAACATAAGGCAGGGTGATGTCGGGAAGGTCGTTCAAAAGACGCTCGACCATATTATAAACGCGCTTGCTATGGGCAAAACCATAGAGCTGAGGAATTTTGGCGTATTTAAAGTAAAATCCAGAAGGCCCAGGATTGGCAGAAACCCAAAAACAGGAACGAGCGTCCCGATACCGGAGCGAAAAGTGGTCACGTTTAAAGCCGGAATGGTGATGAAGAAGAAGGTCAGGTAGCGTGTCGTGTGGTGAGTTATGTGTGGTGAGTTGTGAGTGTCAGGAGAAAAGATGATGTATAAATCAATTAGAGGGATGGAGGACATACTTCCCGGTGGCATTCGGGCATGGCAATCCCTGGAACGAATTGCCAGAATAGAGCTCGAATCTAACGGATATAGCGAGATAAGAACGCCTATTTTAGAAGAGACGGCTGTTTTTAGCCGCAGCATAGGAGATACGACAGACATAGTCACAAAAGAGATGTACACCTTTGTTGATAAAAAAGGGCGGGGCTTAAGTTTAAGGCCGGAGGGCACAGCCCCAATAGTCAGGGCATATGTTGAACATTCGCTGCATCGGATTTCAAACCAATCAAGGCTGTACTATATCGGGCCTATGTTCAGGAGCGAGCGCCCCCAAAAGGGGAGATCCAGGCAGTTTCATCAGATAGGCGCCGAAATAATAGGGTCAAGCGAGCCACAAATGGATGCCGAGATAATCGCGCGATTAAGCGACCTGTTAAAATTGTTTGGCCTGGAGGCGTTTCAGATAAAGCTGAACAGCCTCGGCTGCAAAGACGATAAAGATAAGTTTTCTGGGAAACTAAAGAATTATTTAAAAGGTAAAAAAAACAAATTATGCGCGGATTGCAACAATAGGCTGGAAAAAAATTGTTTGAGGGTATTGGATTGTAAAAATGAGGAATGCGTTAAAATTGTAAAAGATTCCCCTGATATTGCCGATAATTTATGCGGGAGATGCGGCGAACATTTCGGTAAAGTAAAGATGATGCTCGAATCTTATTTTGGAGTTCAGTTTGTTGAATCGAAGAAGATGGTCAGGGGCCTGGATTATTATACAGGAACGGTATTTGAGGTTACGCACCCCGATCTGGGCGGACAAGACGCGTTAGGGGGCGGCGGGAGATATGACAATCTCGTAAAAGAATTTGGCGGCCCGAATGTCGGAGCGGTAGGTTTCGCAATTGGCATAGAGCGGGTGTTTATCGCGCTTGGCGATAAAAAAGATCTCTTTGGCAGCCCCGGCCTTGTATATATTGCCACATTAGGCGGCGACGCGAAAATCAAGGGACGCAAATTGGCGGAAGAATTAAGGCTTCGATGGAACGGTTTCCCGCCGCCGGATGGGCGTTTATATAATTTAAATGTAGTTACGCTTCTCGACTGGACAGACGCTTCATTGAGGTCGCAAATGAGGAGCGCGGACAGGAATGGAGCGCGCGTAGTGATTATTCTGGGAGATGATGAGATAAAACAGAATAAAGCCGCTATAAAGGATATGGAAAACAAAGAGCCGCAGTTTTTAATCGATATCGGCTCCGTTGTTGATGAGGTGGGAAAGCGAATGGGCTTATGTTAAGAACGCACACCTGCGGCGAATTGGGCGAAAAAGAGATCGGCAGAACCGTTAAGCTGTGCGGTTGGGTAGGCGCGAGGCGTGATCACGGCAATCTCATATTTATAGATGTCAGGGACGGGTACGGAGCCACTCAAGTCGTTTTCGACCCGCAATCCGGCCGGGATATCCACAAGCTGGGGGAGAGCCTGCGCCCGGAATTTGTCGTGAAAATCGAAGGTAAGGTCAAAAAGAGGCCGGAGGGCACCGCTAACGCCAAAATCGCCACGGGCCTTATAGAGGTGGCCGCCGAGCGCGTGGATATCCTTAACAAGTCCGCAACCCCGCCGTTTGAAATAATTGACGATACCTCTGTGACGGAAGAGTCGAGGCTTAGATACAGGTATCTGGATCTGCGGCGCCCGTGCATGCAGAGAATCTTTCGCTTGAGGCATAAGGTATGCAAACTGGCAAGAGATTATTTCGATGAAAGAAATTTTGTAGAGGTCGAGACGCCCATACTTACCAAATCTACGCCGGAAGGCGCGCGGGACTACCTTGTCCCGTCCAGGGTGAATCCGGGCATGTTCTACGCGCTGCCGCAGTCACCGCAGCTGTTCAAACAGATCCTTATGGCCTCTTCGTTCGACAGGTATTTTCAGATCGCTAAATGTTTTCGCGATGAGGATTTGAGGACGGATAGGCAGCCGGAATTTACACAGTTCGACATAGAGATGTCCTTTGTAACCGAAGAGGATATTTTTGAGTCCTCCGAAGGCCTCATGAAAAAGCTCTTTAAGGAGGCGATAGGAGTTGACCTTAAAGTCCCGTTTCCGCGCATAAAATACGCTGATGCGATGTCGCGTTTCGGATGCGATAAGCCGGACTTAAGATTCGCGCTGGAGCTGGTCGAGATTACCGAGATCGTGGAAGAATGTAAATTCAAGATATTCCGGGATGTTGTTAAAAATAAAGGTAAAGTCATAGCCGTCAACGCCACTGGCTGCGGCGGGTATTCGCGCGGCCAGATAGTTGAATTGATAGAATTTGTCAAAGGATACGGCGCGAAAGGCCTTGCCAATTTCAAATCCGAGAATGGGGCTTTGACCTCGCAGATCGGCAAGTTCTTTACATCCGGTGAACTGCTGGCAATCAGGGCTGCTTCCCGCGCCGCGGATGGCGATATGATATTCATCGTCGCGGATAAACAGAAGGTTGCCTATGATTCGATGGCCGGCTTGCGAAAACTTCTCGGGAAACAGCTCAACCTTATCGACGAGAAGGAGTTTAAATTTCTATGGGTGACCGATTTTCCTCTGTTCAAATATAACGAAGAAGAGAAGCGCTGGGAGTCGGAACACCACCCCTTTACCTCGGTTCACCCTGATGACATAAAATTGTTAGAAAGGGGCGAATCTTTAGATAAGATAAGGTCGCGGTCTTACGACCTTGTGATAAACGGCGCTGAAATAGGTTCGGGCAGCATAAGGATTCATGAGAGCAAACTCCAGGAGCTGATATTCAAGACTATCGGCATAGGCGAAGAAGAGGCAGCCATGAGGTTCGGGTTTCTTTTGGATGCCTTTAAATATGGCGCCCCGCCCCATGGCGGTATCGCGTTCGGGCTTGACAGGCTGATGACGCTCTTCGCGGGCTGCGAATCTATAAGGGACGTAATCGCGTTCCCGAAAACGCAGAAGGCGTTTTGTCCCATGACCAACGCGCCTTCCATAGTCGATGAGCGGCAGTTGAACGAGTTGGGGATAAGGATCAAGAAATAAAGGTGAGATTAGACCGTAGGCTCTAGACCAGAGACCATAGACCTTATTAGGTCTTCGGTCTGTGGTCTTCGGTCTGTGGTCTAAATAAAAGGAGGGGATATGCGGACAGTATTTTTTGTTTTATTAAGTCTGGTTTTAGCGATAGGGCTTATCGGCTGCAACATAAGTAAGCCATACGTGATTACAAAGGACAGGGTTGACCAGGAATTGGGCACAGGCAATAAAGGCTATCTCGTGGGGACTCCCCCGCCGGAAAAGGACCGCGGAGACCTCAAAAGGCCGTTTATAGCGATAGATATAGATTTTCCGGAGATAAAAGGCAAGGCCACTCAACAGACAAAGATAGTTGAGGGGAATACGCCATTTTGCCCCGTTGCCAAGGCGATCAATGCCGTGACGTACGGCAAGGCGTCCGAGGAAAATATTAAATAATATTACCCCTCACCCTGACCCTCTCCCCTAAAGGGGAGAGGGAATTCTGTGGATTGAATTTAAACTACCATTTCCTCTCCCCTCGGGGGAGAGGACTAAGGTGAGGGGGAGGGCAAAACTCCACTATTAGGCGTACGAGAGACTTGAAGCGTAATATGCGTCCAGCGTACAGCATAGAAATTCTAAACCTGAACAGGGCCTTCAGGATCAACGAGAAATTTTTAAAAAAGATCGTATTGGAGATTCTCGCTTATATTAAAAAAACCGGCAGTGTTGAGATTGAGATCGTCTTTTTGGACGATAGGGCCATCAGGGTTTTTAATAAAAAATACAAGGGCCGGAACGCTTCTACAGATGTCCTGAGTTTTAAGCTCGGAGTGGCCGAATTTGGCAGGCGTCCCTCGGCTTCGCTCGGGACAAGCCCTGAGATTGTCGAAGGGCGCCGTTTCCTGGGCGAGATATTGATATCATCAGAAACGGCTTTTGCCAATTCAAAAGTTTTCGGGACAGAATTTTACGAAGAGCTCGTGCTTTACGTTATTCACGGGATACTCCATCTCTTCGGTTATGATGACAAAAGCGCGAAAGACAAAATCAAGATGTCTAAAGAAGAGGAAAAGTTGCTCGGTTTTTTATGCAAGAGACAAAAATTATCGGAAGTTTTAACGCCGCGGTAGAAGGTTTTATCTACGTCGTGAGGACGGAGCGCAATATGCGCATCCATTTTCTCATCGCCCTTCTTTTTATACTCTTCGGCATATACCTCAATTTCAGCGCTTTCGAAATCATCGCCTTGACGATCACCATAGAGCTGGTACTGGTCGCGGAAATGATCAATACGGCGATGGAGCTGATAGTGGACATGGTGGAGGAGAAGCTTCATCCTGTCGCGCGGGCCATAAAGGATATATCCGCCGGGGCGGTGCTTGTAACGGCAATTAGCGCGCTTATTGTAGGGTATGTATTGTTTTCAAAGAGGATACCTTTCAGCATGGCGTCAGCGATGTCAAAGATAAGAAACTCTAACTGGCACGTAACTTTCATATCGCTTATACTGGTGCTTGGGATAACAGTGATAGGGAAAGTGGTCTTGCGCAGAGGGACACCGCTTCGCGGCGGTATGCCCTCAGGGCATGCCGCCGTCGCCTTTTCGATGTGGACCGTCATAGTTTTTCTGGGCAACAATACCATCGTAGTCACCCTATCATTTGTGCTGGCGTTTCTGGTCGCGCGGCATAGGCTTAAAGCCGCCATCCATACCTTCTGGGAGGTTCTCGCGGGCAGCATCATGGGAATTCTCGTCACTACCTTAATATTCCAATTATTTCGCTGAAAATGGCTATACAAAAGACCGAAGGTATCTTGCTGCGGCGCCAGGACCTGAGAGAGACGAGCCTTATATTGACCTTCTACACGCGCGGCTTCGGAAAGATAAAAGGCATCGTGCGCGGCGTGAGGGGCGCGCGCGCCCAATACGGCGGAGGGGCCTTTGAGATCTTCAGTCTTGATGAGGTTGTTTTCTACGAGAGGAAGACAGGCGACATCTATAACATCTCTCAATGCGATCTTGTCGAGTTCTTCAATCCGATACGGGAATCGCTCGAAAGGATAGCTTACGCGGCCTACATTTTGGAACTTTTAGATTCTGTCACCATTCTCGCTGATAAGAACAGCGAAGTCTTCGAATTGTTGTTAGACAGCATGGCGCTGCTTTCCGGAGAGGCGAGCGCAAAACGCGTAGCCCGCATATTCGAAATAAGGCTTCTGGGCCTTTTGGGCCTGATGCCGGTTCTTGAGATTTGCGCGAATTGCGGTAAGGCAATCTGCCCTGCCGCCAAATTCAGTTTCAGGCACGGCGGGTTAGTCTGCAAAGATTGCCTCGAGAGCGACCGCGAGGCTCACCCCATACTGCCCGGCACGGTTAAATTTATACAATATGTAAGGGGCTCGCCGTTCGACAAGGCGGCAAGAATAAAAGTTTCCAGCCGTGTCGGCAAAGAGCTGGAAACAATACTGCGTGAATTTCTTGATTACCATGTCGAACGCCGCCTGAACACCGTAGAATTCCTGACAGAGATCGAGCGGTAGAAATTTTTGCCTTGATTTTATCGCGG
>JAUYDB010000142.1 GCA_030691985.1 Candidatus Omnitrophota bacterium
AGGATTACGATCTAAGCTAACCGCTAATATGGTGTCGGACGCTCGGTAATCCTAGCGGGCATACAGATACCCGCCTCTATGGACGTCGTTTGTACACCCCATGCGAGCGCGCCAGCACGTAAAGGCGGCCGCGCGACAGGACCCGTAAAAATTTGTGTTGTGCTTACCGTAGCTGCGTGGAAAATACGGGTAGCGCCCGTTTTAAGATGATACTGATATGAAACTATTCAATAAAGTTGCGATAATCGGGGTCGGATTGATCGGCGGGTCGATTGGCCTTGCGATAAAGAAGCGGCGGATTGCGCGGGAGGTTATAGGCGTCTTCAGGCGAACCTCGACTTTGAAGAAAGCCCTTAAGAAGAAGGCCGTTGACAGGGCGACATTATCTATTAAAAAAGGCGTAGAAGGCGCCGATCTTATAATATTAGCCTCGCCGGTTTTTTCTATACCGGGCTTGGCCGCTGATGCGGTCAAATACGCCAAAGAGGGCGCGATCATAACAGACGTCGGCAGCACTAAAGGCTGGATCGTCGGTTGCGTTGAGGAGATGATGGGCGCCCATAAGATGGTAGCGTTCGTCGGTTCGCACCCTATGGCAGGGTCAGAACACGCAGGGGTAGAATTTGCGGAAGGCGATTTGCTGAAATCCGCGCCTTGTATTGTTACAAAGACCGCGCGCACCGACGGCCGCGCGCTCGATAAGATAAAGAAATTTTGGAAAAACCTCGGCGCGGATGTCAAGGTGATGAGCCCTGCTTCCCACGATAAATCAGTGGCCTTTATCAGCCATCTGCCGCACATAGTGGCGTTTAGCCTGGCGGGCGCGGTGCCGGAAAAAGAGATGGCGTATGCGGCCGAGGGGTTTAAGGATACGACGAGAGTCGCGTCGAGCGACCCGAATTTATGGGCCGACATATTTTTGACGAACAAGAATGAAATAATGCCTGCGGCAAAGGTGTTTGAAAAGCACTATAAGAATATTGCAAGGGCTTTGTCCAGAAGCGACTATGCCGGCATTGTGAGGATACTGAAACGCGCCAAGTCAAAGCGTGATAAATTGAGAGATCCGTAATCCGTCGTCCGTAGTCCGTTTATCGTAAAAATATGGATAACGGACAACGGATACCGGATAACGAGACATGCTATGACAAGCCGATATACGACAAAGAGGCCCAGGAGATTGATCCTGGCTGTTGACGGGCCTGCCGGCAGCGGTAAGAGCACCGTTTCTAAAATATTGGCCATGAAGCTCGGGCTCCTATACATTGATACCGGCGCGATGTACCGGGCGCTTACATTAAAGGCGACAAGGTCGGGCATGAACTTAGAAGACGAAGATGTCCTCACGAAGCTTGCCCACGGGACAAAGATAGATTTAAAGGAATCCATCGGCGGCCTAAAGGTCCTTCTTGACGGCGAAGATGTGTCCGGGCTTATCCGGACGCCGGAACTTACCGATAATGTCAGATACATAGCCAAAGTTCCGGGTGTGCGGAAAGAGATGGTGAGGATGCAGCGCGCGATAGGTGAAAACCGGGGCGCTGTCCTGGAAGGAAGGGATATCGGCACGGTCGTATTTCCGGATGCCCGCTATAAGTTTTATCTCGATGCCGATGAGAAGGTGAGAGTAAAACGGCGCTATGATGAGCTCATGGGCATGGGCCAAAAGGTGGGGATGGGCGATATAAAAAAGGCGGTTTCCTCAAGGGACGCATCCGATATTAAAAGGGCGGTAGGCGCGCTCAAGAAGGCCGACGACGCCGTTTATATCGATACGACGGAACTTTCAATAAACGAGGTAGTGGATAAGATTTTGTTGTATATTGGAAAATGGGGACAGGTTCATTTTTCCAAAAAGTAAAAGCAGAAGAAAAATGAACCTGTCCCCATTTTCGGGCGCTGCCCACAAGGATAAGCATGCGCATTAAATTGTCGGAAAGAATAGGCTTCTGTTTCGGCGTCCGGCGCGCGGTGGCAATGGCCGAACGCGCGCTGGAAGAAAACAGGCTTGGCGGCATATGCTCTCTGGGGCCTATAATACACAATAAAGAGGCTGTTCGGGACCTGGCGATAAAAGGTTTAAAGGTTAGGAAAGATATAGGAAAGATAAAAGGCGGGGCGGTAGTTGTATCGTCTCATGGGTTGAGCCCGAAAATAAAGAGGGCAATCTCGAAAAAAGGCTTAAAAGTAATCGATACGACCTGCCCATTCGTGCTTAATGCGCAGAGGATAGCAAAACGCATGGGCGAAGAGGGTTATGTCGTAGTCATAGCGGGAGATGCCAATCATCCCGAGATAAAGGCGCTCGTTGATTTCGTGCCGGACGCCTCCGGCGCGGCGAAAGTTTTCGTGGTCAAAGATAAAAGAAAAATCGGCGCGCTTAAGATAAGTCACGAGGACAAAGTCGGCGTGGTTGCCCAGACTACCCAGTCGACGCAAAATTTCCTGGACGTCGTAAAGGCGATAGCGGATAAAAAGCCCAGGGAGTTGAGGGTGTTCAATACCATATGCAATGATGCCGAAGAGAGACAGCGCCTGGCAAGCTGCCTGGCAAGAGAAGTCGATCTCATGCTTATAGTCGGCGGAAAGAATAGCGCGAATACGAAAAGGCTTTTTGAGGTTTGCAAAATGGCGCTAAAGGATTCTTATCTCGTGGAAACGGACAAGGCAGTGCGAAGAGGCTGGTTCGCCGGCAAGGGCCTCGTAGGAGTAATCAGCGGCGCGTCTACGCCGGAGTGGATAATCAAAAAAGTGGTGAGCAAAATTAAAATCCAATAGAAAGGGGTTGTGTTATTAATGGAGGAAAAAAACGGTATTGAGGAATTAGAAAAAGACGAGCCGAAGGAGGCAGGGGGGGAAGGGTTTGCCGAGTTGTATCAGGCAAGCCCTTCCGATATAAAAGTGGGGCAGATAGTCAAGGGGCATATCATTGCCATCAATCCGAAAGATGTGGTTGTGGATATAGGATATAAATCGGAAGGCGCTATATCGATCTCGGAATTTTCGGACCCGGAAGCTATAAAGATAGGCGATGAGATAGACGTGTACATGGAGTCCAGGGAAGACGATAACGGCATGGTGGTATTATCCAAGCAGAAGGCGGAGCGCGCCGTCGGCTGGGACATGGTAATTTCCAGATATAATGAAGGCGATATGGTGGAAGGCAAAGTCTCCAAAAAGGTCAAGGGCGGTTTCATGGTCAATATAGGAGTGGAGGCTTTCCTGCCCGCAAGCCTTGCCGCCCTAAGGAATTTCGGGAATGTAAACCAGATGATAGGGCAGGTGTTTTCGTTCAAGATCGTCAAGATAAATAAGCCAAGAAAGAACATAGTCGTATCCCGGAAGGACGCGCTTCAGCAGCAGAAGGAAGAGGATAAGAAAAAGATATTCGACAATCTCAAGGAGCTCGCCATAGTCAGCGGAATTGTTAGAAACATCACAGACTTTGGGGCGTTCGTGGACCTTGGCGCGGGGATAACAGGGCTTCTGCATATCACCGATATGAGCTGGGGCAGGGTGTCGCATCCGAGCGAAGTCCTTGCTATAGGGGATAAGATCGAGGTTATGGTGCTCGATTTTGACAAAGATAACCTCAAGGTATCATTGGGGCTAAAACAAAAGACACAGAATCCATGGGAATCGGTTGACGTCAAATATCCGGCGGGAAGCAGGGTTAAAGGCACAGTAGTGAACCTTGTGCCGTATGGCGCTTTCGTCGAGCTCGAAAAAGGAGTGGAAGGCCTCCTGCACATATCCGAGCTTTCATGGACAAAGAAGTACGCGAATCCCAACGAGCTTCTCGCTATAGGCGATAGGGTGGAGGTCCAGATTTTAGACATGGATAAACAGAATAAGAAGATATCGCTCGGTGTAAAACAGCTTGAGTCGAACCCATGGCTTGAGGCCGAATCGAGGTATCCGGTCGGGACGAAGGTAAGAGGGAAGGTCAGGAATCTTACGGATTATGGCGCCTTTGTAGAGCTCGAAGACGGTATTGACGGCCTGATCCATGTGTCGGATATCTCGTGGACTAAGAGGATAGGCCATCCGAAGGATGTCTTTAAGAAAGGCGAAAAGGTGGAGGCAGTAGTCCTTGCGGTAGATGCCGGCAACCGCAGAATATCCCTCGGGATAAAGCAGCTATCTACGGATCCCTGGGATGATATAGCGGCGAAATATCTTACCGAGACAGTGCTTTCCGGCAAAGTAACCAAGGTCGCGAACTTCGGCCTTTTCATAGAGATAGAGAAGGATCTTGAAGGACTTGCTCACATTTCCGAGATACCGCTTGCCGAAAACGAGAAACTTGAGGAGAAATTTACGACAGGCTGCGATCTTAAGGTCAAGGTGCTGAAGGTAGATTCGATTCAGCATAAGATAGCGTTGAGTCTGAAGGGAGTATAGCTGCCTCGGACGACAAGTTTAGCGTTTAGCGGATAGTGGCAGTAAATCGATACTTTTTAGCGTTTAACGTATAGTTTTTTTATTTTTCCTATACGCTAAACGCTATCCGCTAAAATTGCCACGTATTCTGAGTCTACTTCCTGTCGAAGAACGGGCTCTTACCGGTTACGCTCAGCGGAATTCCTAAAGCGATTCCGACGCCCTTATCGAAAAGTTTAAGGCATAGACAAACCTTGCCTATCGAATACATGATGCGGTTATCGATGTGAAATGTATTTGCTATTGAAGCGGCTGAGCTTGCGGCGATCCCGAGATCGATGGAATTATAGGCGCATACGCCACGCGTTTTTCTAAGCCCTTCACATGTCTTATATCCGCAAAAACCGCAATCGAGCCTGGCCGGATTTAATTTTACCCCGATCACTATTATCATGGCTGAAGCGGTGATGGAATTCGCGTCTCGTTCGAAGCTCGGCCTCTTTTCAAGCCCGGACAGCTCTTTCATTTTTTTTATCAGCCTATTTTTTGTAGAGCTATCGTCTATCGCGATGACTTTGATATTATCGATGCCCCTTGTCTTAGGCGCTGTCCGCGCCGCCGCCGCCATCAACTGGGCGACTATTAAATAAGCGTCCTTTTCAAGGATATATGATGTTTTCATTACCAGTAATATTACTATATTCACGATAGGATTGGCAACAAAAAACTTTACAACCACGGATGAATATGTTAATATAATAAAAAAGCGAGGAATAGTATATGGCATTGCAAAAAGAGAAGAAGATGGAGATAATAAAAGGCTTCAAAGAGCACGAAAAAGATACAGGATCGCCCAGCGTGCAGATTGCGCTCCTTACCGAGAGGATAAACTCTCTTTCAGGTCATTTCAGGGCGCATAAAGGCGATCACCATTCCAGGCACGGCCTCCTTCGCATGGTGAGCACAAGAAGAAGCCTTCTCGAATATCTTAAGAAGAGAGATTTGAAAGCGTATCAGGAGATTATAAAGAAGTTAGAGCTGAGGAAATAACTGTGGTGGAGTCGAAAACTTACGTTTAGCTGTCAGCTCTCAGCCGTCAGCCTTCAGCAAAAAAAAGCTGATAGCTGATAGCTAACACATCTATAGCGAGGGGAAAAATGATACATAAATTCGAAACAAAATTAGGACGCGGTGATATCGTGATAGAGACGGGCAGGATGGCCAAGCAGGCCGACGGCGCCTGTACGGTTCGGCTGGGCGGCACAGTAGTTCTCGTTGCAGCGGTCTGTTCGGGGAAGCCGAGGGAAGGCGTTGATTTCTTTCCGCTAACCTGCGAATACCAGGAGAAGACGTACGCTGCGGGCAAGATCCCCGGCGGATTTTTTAAACGCGAAGGCAGGCCTTCCGAAAAAGAGATCCTCACCGCAAGGCTCATCGACAGGCCCATCAGGCCGTTATTCCCAAAGGGTTTTATAAACGAACTTCAGATAGTGGCGATGGTCTTATCAAGCGACGGCGAGAACGATTCTGACGTATTGGCGATGATAGGGGCATCAACCGCCCTTACCATATCCGACATACCTTTCGATGGGCCGATAGGCACGATCAGGGTCGGCAGGATCGACGGAAAATTTGTAATAAATCCGACGTTCAAAGAGCTTGAATCGAGCGACCTCGATATGGTCGTAGCCGGAACACGATCGGGTATAATTATGGTAGAATCGGGTTCAAATGAAGTCAGTGAAGAGGTCGTGTTGGATGCGATAAATTTCGGCCGCGAGAATCTCGAGCCCCTCATAAATTTTCAGGAGAAAATAGCGAAAGAGTGCGGTAAAGTTAAGAGGGCAATGACTATCTGTACGCTGAATGAAGGGCTTCTTAAGAAGGTCAAAGAGTTGTCCCTGGCAAAGCTCGATGATATAAATAAACTTGGCACGAAGGAACAGAGAGAAGAGGCGATGAGCGGATTGTCGAAGGAGCTTATCGAGAAGCTCGTTACGGAAGCGCCTTCAGGGTATGACGAAGGAGACGTTAAGGCCGCCTTAATAGAGGTTGAGGAAGAGGAGGTCCGTAAGTTCATTAAAGTTAACCGGAAAAGAGTTGACGGAAGGCGCTTTGACGAGATCCGTCCGATTGCCTGCGAGGTAGGCCTTCTGCCGAGGACGCATGGATCAGGCCTTTTTACCCGCGGCCAGACTCAGAGCCTGTCAGTCACGACCCTCGGCACAAGCGCTGACGAGCAGACAATAGACGCTCTCGAAGGGGAGACGCAGAAGAGCTTTATGCTGCATTACAATTTCCCGCCGTTCTCTGTAGGCGAGACGAAGCCTATACGGGGGCCGGGCAGGCGCGAGATTGGCCATGGGGCCCTTGCGGAACGGGCGTTAAAGGCTGTCATGCCGAGCAAGGAGAAATTTCCTTATACGGTAAGGGTCGTCTCTGATATCCTGGAGTCGAATGGTTCATCCAGCATGGCTACGGTATGCGCAAGCTCTCTTTCCCTGATGGACGCCGGTGTTCCGATAACAAAGGCCGTGAGCGGTATCGCTATAGGGCTTATTAAAGATGAGGACGAGGCGATAATATTGACAGATATAGGCGGTGTCGAAGACCATTACGGCGATATGGACTTTAAAGTCGCGGGGACCAAAGACGGGATAACGGCGCTTCAGATGGACTTGAAGATCGGGGGCGTAACGGGAGAGATCATCGCGAAAGCGCTCGAGACAGGAAAGTCCGCGAGGATGTTTATTCTCGAGAAGATGATGCAGACGATTGCCTGTCCCAAAGGTTCTATTTCGGAATACGCCCCCCATATCACGACATTTAAAATAAGCCAGTCTAAGATTGGCGAAGTGATAGGCCCTGGCGGCAAAAACATAAAGAAGATAATAATGGATACCGGCGTTACTATCGATATAGATGATGACGGGGTGGTTCAGGTG
>JAUYDB010000153.1 GCA_030691985.1 Candidatus Omnitrophota bacterium
CGTCTTATTTACCTGGTACGGTATTTCCGTTATTACTATTTGCTGTTTGCCGCTTTTTAGCTCTTCGGTGTTTGCCTTTGCGTGAAGAGTCAGCTTGCCGCGGCCGGTTTTATAGGCCTGCACGATCCCTTCCTTGCCGCAAATGATTCCGCCCGTCGGGAAATCGGGCCCTTTTATATATTTCATGAGGTCTTTTATTTCTATATTCGGATCGTCGATGACAGCCGTTACGCCGTCGGCGACTTCGTTCAGATTGTGCGGCGGAATATTTGTCGCCATGCCTACTGCTATACCACTTGAACCGTTGACCAGGAGGTTGGGAAGCGCGGCCGGCAGCACAGTCGGTTCCTGCAGTGTCTCGTCAAAATTCGGTACAAATTTCACGGTCTCTTTGTCGATGTCGGCGAGTATCCAATCGGTAATATGCGCAAGCCTCGCCTCCGTGTATCGCATGGCGGCCACTGCGTCGCCATCGACGCTGCCAAAATTGCCTTGGCCGTCGATGAGGGGATACCGCAGGGAGAAATCCTGCACCATTCTCGCAAGCGCATCATAAACCGCCGTATCTCCGTGCGGATGATATTTTCCAAGGCACTCACCGACTATTCTCGCGCTCTTCTTATAGGGTTTATTATGCTCGAGTCCCAGCTCTCTCATAGCGTAAAGGATCCTTCGGTGGACAGGCTTGAGCCCGTCGCGCACGTCGGGAAGTGCGCGGCCCACTATCACGCTCATCGCGTAACTTATATAGGACTCCTTCATCTCGTCTTCGATATAGATAGGTACTATTTTTTCATTCTTGGTATACATTTTTCCTTGTTAAGCTACTTGTTTAGCGTTTAGCGACTAGGGGCTAGCGTTTAGTAACAACTCATACTAGACGCTAACCGCTAGACCCTAAACGCTAAAATTAAATATCAAGATTCCTCACTTGCAGCGCGTACTTATATATAAAATCGCGCCTCGGTTCTACCTGGTCGCCCATTAGTACCGTAAACATTTCGTCCGCCTCGACGGCATCTTCAAGCGTAACGTGCAAAATGGTCCTTTTTTCCGGATCCATCGTCGTCTCCCATAATTGCTGCGGGTTCATTTCGCCCAAGCCTTTGTATCGTTGTATCGTCATGCCTTTGCGCCCTGCTTCTATCACAAATATCGCCAGCTCACGAATGCTACAGAGGGATGTCTTCTCATGCTCGGTTTCCACTGTATTTAGAGGCTTGGTTTCCGTTCCTTCGGCTTTTTCCCCGCCGTAGGCAGATCCCTGCCCGTGCGGCAGG
>JAUYDB010000169.1 GCA_030691985.1 Candidatus Omnitrophota bacterium
CTCTCCCCAGAGGGGAGAGGGGATTTTAGTAACTGGATAGTCCTCATAGCTGAGCCGTTACTCGACATCTCATATATTCAAGCCATACCATACGGATACTCCATCGGAATACCTCTCGCCATAGCCTCCAACTGGCTCACCCACCGCACGTATAACATCCTCGCCGTGAAATACGGATTTGGGATGCTGGCTGACATGACGCAAGGCGGTGTTGAAGGATCTAACGCACTACCTGAAGATATCATCGAAATACCCCACATACAATATGGACAAAAACCTGAGCGCAGGTATCAACGGGCTGAAGAGCACGCCGCGATTGAGCTGCAGAAAGATATAGCGATCCTGCTTTCAGGCCTCAAGCTTTTAAATACAGCGTTCAGAAATGCCAGCGCGGACGATGAGATGCAGGCCTTAAGAGAACAGGAACACGCCCTGCACCTCCACCTCGCGAATTTATACAGACAGATACCTGTGGAAATTAAGGAAGGCAGGCCTTACGAATTTTACAGCAGGACTTTAAAAGATTTAAAGGCCCGTCAGATACGGATATACAGGGAGATTGAAGAAGCCGACACAGCCGGCGATAAAAAGGCGCTTCAGCGCCTCAATCTGGAAGCGATACGCCTTAACAGGTTATTGGCGAAGGCCCAGATCAAGGTTAGCGGCATGATCCTTCTTGGGCGGTCGCGGCTTCCTCAGAATGCCCTTATAAGAAACGCGGCTATCTGGACGCTTCAGGGCGCGCTCAACAGCGCAAAGGCGCTGGAGGAGGAGCTTCATTATAGGGTAGAGCGCCTGCGCGGTAAGGAACGAGTACAAAAATTAGAGACAACCGACTGGCTCGGCCGCCTTGTCAGGACATTCAGGCTGGGAGGTTTTGATATTGAGGTTATAAAACCAGCATCGGATAAGGAGGAACCCCGGATTTCGATACGCCAGCAGCGATGGATAAACGCTCATACAACGCTGGATCAGATACTGCAGCATGCCAGGAGAGGAGAGATCCCCCGCGCAAACGTGAAGATGGATATGCTCATAGGCCTTTATAGCGAAGAGAAGATTGCCGTAATGGAGCGCTATGCCGATATATTATCCGATCTTAATGAATTAAAAAAATTGATAGCAGGCCTGCCGAACGCACAGCCGCCGCCGCAAAATGTAATGCAGGATATCTCGGCAAGGATAAAGGGCCTCATTCAGCGAATAACTCATCCCAAGCAGGCGGTGTGGCAGGATATACGGTATGGGAACCTCGCCAAATCATTCCGCAGCCAGATACGTACTGTGGCGCGATATGAGCCGGAATACATACTCATACTTCGCAATAAAGCGGATCTGGAATATTTTGCCGGAAAGCTAAAGACAGCATCTGAACAAGGCCGCCTCTCCAAGCGGAACAGAAGGCTTATCCTCGGAGGTTTGGCGAGGATCACGGAATGGACCGAGCGCGGTTTTGTATATCCAAAACAATTCGCCGCCGTCGATCTTATGCCCGCGGAACAGTTTATCAACAGCGACAATTTCAGAGACGCGCAAACGGCCCTTCGCAGCGCGGTAAAACGGTTAGAAAAAAGATTGTCCGACATAGATAATATAACGTCTCACGTCAAGAACCGCGCAGCCGCGATCTTCTCCGAATTCAGGGATGCCGACATTGCGGAAAGGATCGATGCGCTGGCCGCAACTCTTGCGGGAAGAGATTACGACAATGTCCTTGATCAGATACAGGAGACAAGGGAACTATATTTCGGCAAGGCGCTTGTGGAACCGGGGTATATGCGAGCCGAACGTATTTTTAGGCTTATCGAAAGCGCGGTGCGCGCGCTTCGACGAACAAAAAGCGAGCCTTCGAGAAAAGCCGCTGAAACAGAGGTTAAGAGTAAACTTAGTCTCATCAAAGATGATCTGGCGCATAAGCGTTCTTTCAGAGTGGCGGTGACGTTCGAAGACGGCAAAGGAGAATATAAATACATAAATCCAGGGACTACGGCAAAGGGTTTGCTAAAAATGCTGGGTAAGGAACCCGCCAGGACTTTAATAACAGTTGTAAGGGGATTGAACAGGATGGCGGGGGACAGGCTGAGCGATGGCGCAGTCGTGAAGCTTACGTCCAGGGCAGGCACCGCGTCTCTCATATTTCTTGGCGGGAAAGCGGGCATCCGCTACTCGCCTTTCTTCCACGCGCCAACGATAGAAGAACTTGCTAAGGTCGGCATACCATACGGTGTGTTTGCTGTGCTCAATCGTTTCAACGACACGATGCCGGCGCTCAATGTCGGCATATTTGCCGGGTTACTCGCCGTATTCGGCATCGCGTTCGTCGTGGCGCATCTGTATAACGAGCGAGCGCCGCCAGCCGGCCAAGAGACTATCGAAAGACCCTTTTTCGTCATTGCGAGCGAAGCGAAGCAATCTATCTTTAGATTGCTTCATCCCGCCTTCGGCGGGATTCGCAATGACCGGATCCTCCTCGCGCCCACGCTCGCCGCCGCAGCAGGCGCCTCTCTCGCGCTTGCCTTCATCGACAACGCTCCTCTCGGCATACTACTGAGCATGGCAGCGCATCTAGTGATTAATATTCTGGATAGTTTTATTAGGGGAAATTATTTCAATATCTCTAAAATCTTACTGCGGAACTTCAAAGAGATATCGAAATTAGCGAGGATATTAAGCCCAAGAAGTCCGGATACTGCGCTTTGGGGCGGAAGGTCAAGATTGGAAGGCCACGGCGTAACCCTTTGGAAGCCTATCCTCGGAATAATCTATAAGGGCAAGGCCCTTAAAGGATATGGCTTTTTTGTAAATCTCTTCGCGGACAGAGCTATGAGCGACAAGGTAGCCGGTGAGCGGCGTCGTAGTGGCCCGGTCGAGCCTGTCGATCTTAATCAAAAGCCACTCTTTCGTAAATCGTTTTTTGATATTTTTAATCTTCTCGGAGTTTCTTTTTATCGTCTTCATAGCTATATTTCTACTATAATTTCATCGAGAAGTCAAGGAATTTCAATATCCGCGTCCCCTGAAACAGCATCTCTAACTTTCGTCTTCAAGAAGATCGGTCTGGACCGTCCTTACACGCCATTTATCTATGCGCCCACGCTGGAGGAGCTCGTGAGGATCGGCATACCATACGGCGTGCTTGCTGTGCTCAATCGTTTCAACGACACGATGCCGGCGCTCAATGTCGGCATATTCGCCGGGTTACTCGCCGTATTCGGCATCGCGTTCACGCTTCTGCATCTCTTTAACGAGCGAGCGCCACCTGCTGGACCACAGACCATAGACCAAAGACTGCAGACCGTACACCGAAAACCGATAACCGATAACCGAAAACCGAATACCTTCGACACCCTCCTCACGCCAGCGCTCGCTGCCGTATCGGGCACGGCGCTCTCGCTCGCCTTCATCCATAACGCGCCGCTCGGTATTCTCTTCAGCATACTCACTCATCTGGGTATTAACGTTACGGTTGCGATAGCTAACATGATGACGGGATCCACACGGCGCTACGCGGCGCTCAATCCTTTTGAGAAGGGCACAGCTCTCGAAGTCATGGCGATTGGCATATACGCGGCGTTTATTCCGGATGTGGTTATAAAAAGAGATAAAGACGGGTTGAGCCGGAGACAAAGATTAGAAGCGCAAAAGGCAAGACTCATGGCATTTTTTGACGAGCGCCACAGAGAAGGCAAATCCTGCCATCCAAGCGTGCTCAGGACCGAAGCCCCCTGGGCGTGCAAGTTAGGATATCTGCTGAAACACAAAGGGCTGATAGAATTTCCCGATCACCCTGTGCGCGTCTCAATCAGTGAGCTGCGTTTTAATTTATTTTCTTCACCGATAGAAGGTATAAGAAAGGGGTTGAAGGATGCGTGGAAGGGGGGCGAGCGGACGAATACAATTCTTGGCTGCGTGCAAGAGACACGAAAAAGAGGGGAGAAGAAACATCCGCTTAATGGGCTATATTTTCTGGCGCGATTGCGGCGGAATGGTGTCGGGGAAAAATTGAGAAGTGAATTGATAGAAGTTTTCGGTTTAAAAGACATTTTGGAATGCAGGCTTAATATGGTTTCGTCGCCTTTGTACGCGGTTAGAGAGAGGCTGGGACTTCAAAAAGGGGTTGATACCAGAACCGCGGAAGAGGTGACCGAAGTTATTCGGACGGAACGTCGACAGGCCAGGGGATGGTCAGCTCAGACAGTCGCGGCGCGCATCATCGAGGCATTGCGTGAACGCAGCCATTTATATACCCACGCAGTTTTAGGGGTTTTCGGTTTAGAATATTTCGTCATGGAAGAAAGGCATATATATCAAGTTCTTAAGGAGGCAAGCCTTTACAGCGGGTATCGTCCTGTGGATGAATTTATTAAATGGGTATTGGGAAAAGAACTTTTAGAGAAACATGGATGCGGCGCCGCGACCATCATTGCGGTATTAGAGTACATAAGCAAACAATGCCATGAAATTATAGTTGGCAAAAGGAACCTTGGTTTTACCGGATATGAATTTCAATCTGTGGAAGGCATTGGACCCGGCAAAGCGCGAAAGATAGCCGGTATATTAAATCATAATCATAAATTACGGTTATTGCTAAGGCAGGCGGTTCATAACGTCAGGGACGGTTCCGCGGCCCAACCCGGGTCCGCCTTCGCGATCAAGATGAAATCCGGGGACGTTCCCCAAAGGGACACGCCTGAACCAGAGAAACCTATGGAGAAACACAGGGGCGTTCCCCAGGAAACAGGCGCACAGGACGCATCGAAGAGAATCTCACCAATAGATAAGGCGCGCGAAAAGTTCATAGCGCATAAAGCTGCGCGAGCCTTTGTTGAGGTTATAGAGAAGATCCGCGCCAGCGGCATAAGATGCATTCTCACATCGGGGGCCAGCGCCGCCATTTTAGCATTCGTTCTTAAGGAGGCCTGGGGCGAGAAGGACAATCCGCCCGCCCTTTATCATCTTAAATTGGAAGCTGACGGGGAGAAGTTTTACATCGCATACAGGAATTTCATCGGAAGGCAGGATGATAGGGTCAGGTTCGCGGAAGGTTTCTTTGAGCGCAGCGGCATACCCCTTGATGACATCCGGAAGGGCCCTATCATATTCTTGGAAGATTTCGCCGCCGACGGATTTAAATGGGCGTACATTGATAGATTATTTAGCGATCTTAATATCGACGCACGGTTTGCCTTCGCGGCGACATCGCCGGTCGAGATACAGATGGTGCCTAAATGGAAGATCAAGAAGGCCATTATCGGCACCGAGGATAAAGAGGTGGTGCGGTATCTTTCCGGACTTGCGGACGCGTTAAATAAAGATCTATATGGCAGCGGCGGACTCCAAGATGCGCCATTTCATACATTGAAGGATATCGAATATATCAGGTCCAGGATGAGCGCGGATACAAGAGAACGCGTCGACTCTTTCCTGCTGGAGGTCAGGGGGATCGTTTATGCCAAAATGGGCAAGATAGGGCAAGACGCGGATAGAGGTCCCGGTATCGGCCTTATGATGATCGGCATGGTATGGCTGCCGGCGCTCTTGGGCTGGTATAAACAGGAGTCCGGGGACGTTCCCCAAAGGGACACACAATCCGAAGAGTCCGGGGACGCTCCCCAAAGGGACACACAATCCGTGTCAAAGAGAGACGCGCCTGTTGGTGGAATTGAAACTATGACTTGGCGCGGCAGGATCGCGATCATCTTATTTACCCTCTTTGTTCTTTTTGTCGCCTCAGGAGCAGATTCATCGGGATGGCGTAAAAGGACGCCGGCTAAGAAACCGGAAAAGCAAGAAGCTGTTTCTCCTCAAACGCAAAGTGCTGTAACAGCGCCGATGCCTAAACGCGAGTCACAGGTTCCGACTCCGATAAGCGGCCGAAAAGATCTCTTTGCCGATCTTATGAAGGAGCGCCCGATCACCGTTACCAAGGATGAAATTTTTCCTGAAAGGCCGAGACCCGCGCCCATCCAGCCGAAAGAGGAGGCAAAGAGAATAGAGGCGCCTTCCTCTGAAATGATATCCCGGGAAGCCGCGGCCGATGTTGGCCAGACTCGAAAAGATTCCCCCGATCTCATACCCGAACTTGCCCGGAAGATAAGAGACAAGGCCATCAATAAGGCCACGCGGATTGAAGCGATATATGAATTGGAAGGGATGATCCGGGCTTTTGGGATAGAGAAGGCGCTTCCGTCTTTGAAAGAAGCCGCGGCCGACATAACAGAGGATGATGATATCCGCGTCTCTGCAAGGCGGGCGCACGAAGCGATCGCCCATCCCATCTGGCACAGCCTGAAATGGTTCACCACGGAATATAGCGCCTTCCATGTCGTTCTATACGTTGCCACCGGCATATGGCTTCTTCTGATAATAAGGGGCGCGATTTTTAATTTTAGGGACGGTTCCACGGCCCAGCCCCCCAGCCAACCATTTACATCTGCCGGGGCAGGCAGACCTGTCTCCGGCGCAAAGCCAGACCTGTCCCCGGCATCCGAAGAAAAAACCGCACAGGCAGAAACACCGGCGGAAGCGCGACTTATAGTGGAAGAAGCGATCGCGAGCGGACAAAGACAAGCAGCGCAAACAGAACCGTTGCCATTAACTTCTTTACACGAGTTTACAGCGAAATCGGCGAACGCGGCGCCAGCGATTTTATCTATGGAAGCGCAGCCGATTCTTGGTGGCAATTACCAGCAAGCCTTGCAATTCTGCCGCGTCTTTTTTAAGAACTTCTTTAAGGACGGTGAATATTTCTTCCAGAGAGAGAAGGTGAGTGCGCAATACGATTATTCCGTAAGAGGTATGCGGCGGGTAATGCAGGATGTTACTGAAGTCCAAATCTCGCGTAATCAGGATTCTTTTTTCTTTGCGCGCAAAATTAAAGATTTCTTCATCTTTCTGCGGGGAGTTAGACAGGTCTCTGACATCTTTAACATCAAAGCCCTCTGCGTTAAGCCGGGTAAGAAAAGATCGGGGGATGTCAGCATCGAGAATGAGTCGCAAGGCAGCCATTACGATTATGAAATTTCCAGAGGAACTTCTTCTTCTTTAGCAAGTAACGCGCCAAATAATAAACAGGCCCTGATATCTTCATCGTTCAAAGGAGGATACTCAGCCTTAACTTCCACGGGTGTTAGGCCTAAAGAAAGCGCCTCCAGTATTACATACACCGGTGTGCGCGTTCCTTTTATGCAGGGATTGCCGTGCTGGATATCAGAATTAGCCGTAATTCTCCTTAATAGCTCATTAACTTCCATTTTTGATCGTCCCCCTTTTAGAACAAAGGATACAGCAAAAGCAACAAAAAGTCAATTTTTAAATCTATCCAGATCTACTGAGAGCAGTAAAGATGTTATCGAAAGTGAAGCTAATCCTGTCCCCGTCGCAAAGCCGACCCTGTCCCCGTCGGCCGAGGCAAAACCCGCCAAGCCAGAAACACTGGCGGAACCGCGACCCACCCGTATCGAATACCGGGGCCCGCGCGGTGATTCCGGCGGGGCTTTGAATAAACTGATTTACGATGCGGCGCAGGCTTATAATGCGGGTAATTTCCGAAAGGCCAGGGACTTAGCGATAAGGGTGATCCATATCTTCCAACGCATAGACTCTCTTAGCGACAGGCCTGAAGAACTACAGGAATATCTAAGCGATCTTGACAGCGAAGGTGGGGGAACAAGCGATCTGAGCGATGCTGAACGCCGTAAGGCAGTGGAGATATTCGACAAAGCGAAAACAGCGATCGCGGGCGGACAAAGGCAAGAAGCAAAAACAGAGTTACGTTTGGGTATGGATGTTATTCCCGACGACCGATACGGCCGTTTTATCAAGCTTAATATATACGGTTTTATGGAGGAGCTATCCCAGACAAGGGCTTACAAAGAGGGAAGAATATCTGTTGATTATCCCGCGCAGTTTCATACCGACAAGAAGATGGAAGTAGAGAGTTTTATAAACGCGATCGCCGTGCCATTAAGATGGTTGTCAAAAACGCCGCTCTTTGGCCAGTTAACTTTTGCAGGCGTCGTATTTAATTCTGTAAATGGAGAGATCAGCGTCGCCGGCTATCGACCGGAGGCGCTTGCGCTGCGCTATTGGAAAGATGCACCGGATGAAATACGCCTCCCTGTAGCGTCTATTCATCTTGCGACAGTCAAACCCGAAAAAGAGGCCGACAGGCCTATTATCCCCGATGACGAGATTAAGGCGCTCTTCTCAGATTACCAGACCTATCATTTCGGTGAGATTATGTTTGAAAAGACCGCGCTTGAAAGCGCGCTATCCGCCGCGGAAGCGGCTTTACGGAACATCGCGCTCGCTCTGTGGTTAGGGTTTAAGAATTCCGCCGGCAGAATATATTCTTTATTAAGATGGCTTATCTTACCATGCAACCTCCCTTGCTTTAATATCATTACCGAATTCATCGCCCATCAGGTTCGTGATATAGACTTTGTTAAGGATAAGGATAGAGACGGTTCCGCGGCTCAACCCGGACCTGTTCCCGGCACAGGCGGAATAGATTTGACCGGCAGCGCCGGCGTGGCGAGGCATACAAGAGACGACCGGGACGGACCAGAAATAAGTAATGTGTCCCCGGAATTATCGAAAGGACCTTCCCTTGAGGCGCCCGAAAGGACGGCGCCGAAAGAAGGCGATCGATATTCCGCCACAATCACATACTTTAGCCATGGCGAGGACTTCGGAAAAACAATTGCAATTGAAGTCGGATCCGGTAGAAATCTTGGAGATGTCATTGCGTCTATTGGCGATAGCTTACCGGGCGTATCGTCTGAGGCCGTCAGAAATAACGAAGTCTTTGTTATAGTTGACGGTGTCGAGTATGATTTGATGAGCGTTATCCATCCTGGCGACAGAGTTGTCATAACGCTTTTGAAAGGCTTTGGATTTGCGGACGGCCCGGCCGGCGACATGATCGAGACGGATGTGATGGCGCCGAAAGCGCCGTCGGCTGAAGCGGCACCGGAGGACGAGGTGACTCCAAAGGAAGAAGGAGGAAGGAAGAAGGGAGAGGGCCTTGAAGCTGGGGTGTCCCCGGATGGGATGGCACAGGATACGGAATTTAGCGCGGCGAATTATTCAGCGGTTTCTGATAAACTTTTTAAGAATCGGCGCGCTGTAACGATAGGAATACCGGAAAAGGATTTTAAGGTTAAGAGATCTTCAAATGCGGTCTATCTCTTTCAGAGAAATAGGATCCCTGGCAAAGCGGTTCCTTATCTTCTTAACCAACGGATCCCATCTTTGGCGGCGAGTAATCCGTTCCAGATCTTCCACTACCCTGAGTTTTTCATGGGGCGGAAGTTTCTCAAAAGTATATTTAATTACTCCTATGCCCAGATCTATATTGGCTTTCGTCATATCATAGACCTCCTTAACCATATCAAAAATAACATATTTTTCAATATACGTCAAGAAAAACCATCCCTCACTGCCCGTAGAGAAAAGGAATATGGGGACGTTCCCCAAAGGGACACACAATACGCATCAAAGAGAGACGCGCCTGTCGATAGAATTGAAACCATGGGTTGGTTTAGCAGGATCGCGATCATCTTATTTGCCCTGTTTGTTCTCTTTGTATCGTCAGGGGCAAGTTCACCGGTTATGCATGCCGGCACAACCATTTCTAAAATGAAGCTCTCCGGGTTAAAGCCCGCTGCCGAGCCACTCGCCGCCGCATTGTTTCAAGGGGATGTCGTTAGGATACCGCAAGAAGCGCTGGGAAAGACAGCCCCCCGGATAGGAGAACGCGTATCGATCCCGGCGGTTAAAGCGGATAAGGCTTTGAGCCATCTGAAACAACGTCAAGCAAAAGGCGCGGCGAAGGCCGATGATACAGGATGGCGTAAAAGGACGCCGGCTAGGAAACCGGAAAAGCAAGAAGCCGTTTCTTCCCACACGCAAAATGTCGTAACAGCGCCGATGCCGAAACGCGAGGCACAGGTTCCGGCTCCGATAAGCGGCCGAAAAGATCTATTCGCCGACCTTATGAAGGAGCGCCCGCTTACCGTTACTTTGGATAAGACGTTTCCTGAAAGGCCGAGACCCGCACCCATCCAGCCGAAAGAGGAGGCAAAGAGAATAGAGGCGCCTTCCCTTGAAATGATATCCCGAGAAAACGCGGCCGATGTTGTCCAGCCTCGAAATGATTCCCCCGATCTCATACCCGAACTTGCCCGAAAGATAAGAGACAAGTCAATCGATAAGGCCGCGCGGATTGAAGCGATATATGAGTTGGAAAAGATGGCCTTGGTTTTTAGGATAAAGGAAGCGCTTCCGTCTTTGAAAGAAGCCGTTGCCGACATAACAGAGGATGATGATATCCGCGCCTCTGCAAGGCGGGCGCACGAAGCGATCGCCTATCCCATCTGGCACAGCCTGAAGTGGTTCACCACGGAATATAGCGCCTTCCATGCCGTTCTCTACATCGCCACCGGCGTATGGCTTCTTCTGATAATAAGAGGCGCGATTTTTAATTTTAGGGACGGTTCTGCCGCCAATCCCAGATCTGTCCCCGATTTCCCCACGTTCGGCGGGCCGTCCGGCGGCATAACCGATGAGTATCGGCGGAAGGCGGTCGAGAGAGTCCTGGCGCGCAGGCCGGAATTGCGCGATAACGCCGAGGCGTTTCTCGATGAGATCGAACAGCACCCGGGGATACTCGAGGCGTTCGGGACGCGCGAGAAGAAACTGGCGTATTTAGTCGATTCTAACCCGGTTAAACTAACCAGGTTAGATGCTGGTTACCGAGCTGGAGACGCGCCAGAAATAGGGATTGTGTCCCCCGACTTCCAACATCTGAATTTAGCTTAGGAAATACAGCAGCAGCTTGATTCGGGAGTTATATATACCCACCCCTATCCCTCGATCAAACATCTGTTCGATACGAATGACGCATTCATAGTGAAAACTCTCAGGGCCGCCGGCATAGCCATAAAAGAAGGGGCCAGGCCATACGATAAGGTTGAGCTTACGTACATTTCAAAGAGCGAAGACGCCTTTATATATAAGGTTGCCCTGTTTACCAAAGACGGACTGAATTTTGCGGAATTTGCCGCAGCCGTAGGGATTGCGAGCCGGGAGCAGGAAGTAAAAGCGGCTGTGCGGGAAGGCGCGCATAGCATGAGGAAAGAATTTGACAATCTCAATAATATGCATCGCGTCCTTCCGCATAATGTCATAGAGCCCTATGCCTACGCAGAGGCGCGCCCTGACGGGACAGGCCCCGCTTATCCGATATACAGCATGAGATATATTACAGGTTACGATGGCGCTTATGTCAAAGAAACCATAAAGAGGCTGGAGGATATCCATAGCCCTCAAACGCTTGTGGAAAAGTACGGTCTGGCCGGGAAGCGCCTGAAAGACGAAGCTAAAATCAAGCTGATTAGAGAAGCCGTTGAAATACTCTCCGGCCGCCGCACAGCCGATGTTGAGGCAATCTCTATCATATCGGGTTTAAGCACGCACCAGATTTATAAATTAGATCATAAGGAAAAGATATTAGAAACATTAGGTGTTGTGATGTTTAAGGATGCCCGATCTCGATCGGACATATATGTAGAAAAGGTGATTAGTGAGCGCGTGCCGGCAATTGAAGAAGCTCTTACAGGACTGGAAAAGGATAGGAGCGTGATCATCGATATGACTAAACTGGCCGCCGCCATGGTTAACAACCCTGAAAAACCTTATCGTATCAGCCATGGAGATCTTGGAGAATGGATTAAACATCATTCTGGTGACTCCCGGGTAAAGGAGGTTCAGGAAAGGATCTTTAGGACGACCATGCCGGGGCGAATTCAGTCGGCAATTAACGATTTGCGCGCGCAAAAGAGACGAATTACCGATAAAGCCGTCAGGGATTTGGTTGTATCCGGCGGTATTGAAAAGGCGCGCTACGGCAGCTGGAAAACCAAAAATGACGATAAGCATATAGCATATCTGCGGGTTGAAGAGATAGATGGGCTGTTGGAAAAATTAAAAAGCGTTGAAGTCAGCGCCGATACAGATGTAAGGACATTGGCCGAAGCGGTCAGGATTGAAAATTGGCTGGAGACTTTAACTAAAATCGCCGGATTTGCGCAGCAAGATATCGTTGAATATAGGGAGAGGCTGGAGCGGATAATTTTAACCGGCGAGAAAAGGGTTAAGCGCTTAGTAAAGGAGAGGGAGGAGCGGATAGGCGCGCAGGCCGCGAAAATTGAACAGCTGATAGAAGGTATTGGCCGGATAAGACTCAATGCCGGCATGGATGTGGAAACGCTGCCCGAGGCAGATGAGATCAATCAACTGATAGCAGGATTAAGTGAATATGGCGACCCTG
>JAUYDB010000108.1 GCA_030691985.1 Candidatus Omnitrophota bacterium
TTTGCGTCATTTACGGGCATGGCGGGCTTAAGATTGGAAGCGGCGTAAGGATAGCGGCTCACGCCGTTATAATCCCCGCGAAGCATAATTATGAAGACCCGGACAGATTTATCTATCAACAGGGGATGACCTGCCGCGGCATCGAGATCCGGGATGACGTATGGATCGGCGCCGGCGCCAGGATATTGGACGGAGTCGTTATAGGCAAAGGGGCCGTTATCGCGAGCGGCGCGGTTGTGACCAGGGACGTTCCCGAATATGCCGTTGCGGCCGGGGTGCCCGCGCGGATCATCAAATACAGGAAGAGATGAAGAATATTTACTTTTTTTTATGCAGCACATGGGTTATCTTTAAGCTTGAGAGAGGCCTGAAGAACAAGCTTAGCCTATTTTTTGATTTCGCGAGGATTTTTTTCAAATATAATTTTCTCGTGAAACCGTTTAAGATCAAGCTTAGATCAGAAAAGATATCCGGCTATTCGGTAAAATTTTCCGATTATCGCACTTTTCAAAGCCTCTTCAGCGATATATTCATACATAAAGAATATGATTTTGTTTCCGACAACGACTCGCCCCTGATCGTTGATTGCGGGACAAATTTCGGCATGAGCGCCATCTATTTCAAGATAAAATATCCGCGCTCCAGGGTTATATGCTTTGAGCCGCACAAGGAGACGTTCAAGCTCCTGGAAGAGAACATGGTAAATAACAATTTTCGAGGCGTCGAGCTGCATGACGCGGCCTTATCCGACCGGGGCGGGACCTCCCGGTTTTACTCCGACGCGGATAAAAATAACATCACGGGGATGAGCCTGACGCGGCGCCTCGAGGAGAAGGGGATGAGGCTTGCGGAAGAGAGCGTAAAGACCGTTCTTTTGTCGGATTTTATCGACGGTCCGGTAGATTTTTTAAAGATGGATATCGAGGGCTCCGAAACGGATGTCCTTGGCGATATCCGGGCGAAGTCAAAGCTGGCGCTCGTCAAAAAGATCGTATGTGAATATCATTACAGCGCAAGCGGGCAGACGAACAGGCTTGGCGCGCTGCTGGATATCGTGGAGGGGTCCGGTTTTCGGTACGCGATCCGCGCTAACGCGGAATTGCCGTTCGATTTCTCAGGCAATAAACCGTTTAACCTGCTT
>JAUYDB010000177.1 GCA_030691985.1 Candidatus Omnitrophota bacterium
AACCGATCCCACAGGTATCTGCGTTTTCCCCATCAGAGAGAAGATGCCCCCTATCTTCTCTCTGGTCCCCTTTGATACATTCCAAAATCCGCTATTCGATTGCAGTCTCCCGGAGAATACCTTAAACATCGATATTTGGCCGAGGTATGGATCTGATAATGTCTTAAATACAAGCCCGGAAAACGGTGCATCTGATTTCGCGGCCACAGCAACCTTCTCTGAAGTGCCCAGCTTAACGCCTTCTATCATGGGCCTATCCATTGAAGACGGAAAATATCGGATGAGCATATCGAGAAGTTCCGCGATACCGACATCGCGCAACGCTGATCCGCACAGTATCGGGGTTACCTCGCCTTTCGTAACGGCCTTTTTAAAAGCGCTGTCAAGTTCCTCAAGCGAAAGCTCCCCCTTATCGAGATATCTCTCCAGAAGCAAATCATCGGTTTCGGCAATAGTCTCGACCATCTTATCCGCAAGGTCTTCAGCATGCGCCTTATCCATATCGGAAAGCGCGCCAAACCCTTTACGGTTGATTATGGTGACAACATTCTTTAACGCGGATTCTTTTCCTATCGGCATATTCATGACAACACAGTGTTTTCTGAATTTCTTCCTGATATCCTCAAAGCATTTGTCATAATCGGAATGTTCTTTGTCCAGCATATTGATAAAAAATACGCATGGGACGCCTTTTTCCATCGCCATTCTGTATGCGCGTTCCGTTCCTATCTCGATACCGCTGGCGGCGTTAACGACCACTATGCATGCGTCAGCCGCCCTTACCCCACCAATCATTTCTCCTACGAAATCCGTATATCCCGGGGTATCTATTATATTCACCTTTATTGAATTGTACGAGAAGCTCATGAGAGACGTGCTCGCGGAATGCTTCTTTTCTTTCTCGTCCTCATTGTAATCGGAAACGGTGGTTCCGTCACTGATAGTGCCCATGCGCGGTATAGCGCCCGACTTCCATAATATAGCTTCAGCCAAAGTCGTTTTCCCGCAGCCGGAATGGCCAAACAGGATTACGTTTCTCGCATCGCTTGCGTCTATGTTTGCCATTTTTTCACCCGTATTTTATAAATTGTATTTTTTGTTCTATGTGATATACTTATATATCATTATATATATGCTTAAACATATGTCAAGGGGAAACGTTATTTTAAAGGAGGGGCTGACGTGATTCCTAAAAAAATCCTTATTATCGATGATGATAAAGACTATTCCATGCTGCTCATGGAGCATCTTGAGGCAATAAGCAATTTCGAGGTCTTTACCGCCCCTACAGGTAAGGATGGCCTGAGACTCGCGAAAAAGATAAAGCCAAACTTAGTAATTCTTGATATAATGATGCCCGGCATGGATGGTTTCGAAACGCTCGAAAAACTGAAGAAGGATACTGCCACCGTTGCCATCCCCGTCATTATGCTAACCGCAAAAACTGACGACTTTTCAAAGACAAAGGCCGCACAGCTGTATAATGAGCTTTATCTTACTAAGCCGATTGACGCGAGAGAACTAAAGACGAAGATAGATTTGATCTTTAAGCGGCGGGGCGAAGAATAACCTTCAGCGCGAATTGCCTCACATTTAGTAATAGATCAGAGTTTTAAGAGACGGTGATAAAAAGGGGTCTGACCCAACGCGTCTATTATGCGGTGAATGGGTCTGACCCATTTTTACAGATAGCTTGCTATGCCAAAAACTGGGGACAGACCCATTCAATTAGCTAT
>JAUYDB010000114.1 GCA_030691985.1 Candidatus Omnitrophota bacterium
CAAGGCGTTTGGCTGTTTTCTGCTCGAACTTTTCACCCTGCGGCGACAATAGGATAACTCTTGTACCCTTCGGGTAGGCTCCGCTTTGCTCCGCTCTCCTTCCCCTTCGGGGAGGCTTCGCTTCGCTTCGCTCTCGCCCGCGTGCCGCCGTCCGCCGCCCAACAATGTGCTTTAGGGCATTATATATCGGCTCTATATTCATCACCATGCCGGGGCCGCCACCGAACGGCTTATCATCCGCCTTCTTGTGCTTATCGGTGCTGTAATCCCTGATATTATGGATCCGGATATTGACTTTCTTTTTTTTCTGGGCCCGTTTAATTATCGATTCGCTCAGAAAATCGCGGAACATTCCCGGAAAAAGCGTAAGAACATCTATTCTCATAATGGAGACAGGCCTTCCCGCTTAACTACTTCGCACTGCTTCTCTTTAGTAGGCTCTTTACCGTATCCGATGGTTTTGCGCCGACCTTCATCCAGTATTCCGCTCTGTCTTTCTTTATGGAAATAAGCGGCGGATTCTTTCTCGCGTCATAACTGCCGATTTCTTCGATGAACCTGCCGTCTCTGGGATTTCTCGCGTCTGTGACCACTATCCTGTGGCACATCTTTTTGTTTGTCCCCATCCTTTTTAATCTTATTACTACTGCCATTGTTCCTCCGATTTTATTCTTTCACACGTTTAACACTTGCACCAAGTGCCTGCAGTTTCTCTTCTATCCTCTCGTATCCCCTGTCCAGGTGATAGATTCTGGATACCTCGGTAACGCCTTCCGCTACCAGTGCGGCGAGGATCAATGCTGCGCTCGCCCGCAAGTCCGATGCCATAACAGGCGCGCCGCTCAGATGCTTTACGCCTCTTACTATGGCGCTCGGGCCTTCAAGCATTATTTGAGCGCCCATCCTGTTCAGTTCGCTGATATGTATAAACCTTTCAGGGTAGATCTTTTCCGTAATGACGCTGATACCGTCGGTAACGCTCATCAATGCCATCATCTGCGCCTGTAAGTCCGTAGGAAATGCCGGATATGGAAGCGTTGTTACATATACCGGTTTCAGCCGTTTTACATATTTGACGAGGATCCCGCCTTTTTGCTTTATTATGCTTACGCCGCTTTCGGTCAACTTGTCAATGGGCGCCAAAAGATGGTCGTAAACGGCGTCTTTCAAAAATACCTCTCCCTTGGTAATTGCGGCGGCCATCATGTATGTCCCTGTTTCTATTCTGTCGGGAATAAGGGTATACGTGCAGCCGTACAATTTGGTAACGCCATTAACCGACAATCTCGGCGAGCCGACTCCATCGATATCGGCACCCATGCTCTTAAGAAAATTTATCAGATCCACGACTTCGGGTTCGCAGGCAACGTTCTCAATGACAGTTGTGCCTTTCGTAAGAACCGCCGCTGATAACACGTTGGCAGTCGCTAAAACGCTTGAGCCGAAATGGCCGCCAAGATACACGCGATTACCTTTCATGTTTTTACCGTCAGCGATAATGTAACCGCCCCTGATCTTTAAATCTGCGCCCAGCTCCTTTAGCCCTTTAAGATGCAGATCTATCGGACGCGGTCCGATGATGCATCCGCCGGGAAAGGAGACATCGGCTTTCTTGCGCCGGCCTAATAAAGGCCCTAAAACGCATATAGAGCCGCGCATCGTGCTGACCAGCTCATA
>JAUYDB010000061.1 GCA_030691985.1 Candidatus Omnitrophota bacterium
CATCGATCTTTACGGCGGGCAGCGCTTTCGGATCATCAATAGATGCGAGCGTTTCGCCGATCGACACGCCCTCGATGCCGGCTATCAAGATAATGTCGCCCGCCATCGCCTCGTTCGCCTCCACGGGGGTCAGGCCCTTATACTTCATTATCTTGGTCACCTTGTTCGTGGTGATCGTACCGTCGCATTTCACCCGGGCGACGGGATCCCCGACGCGGATAGCGCCATGGAATATGCGCCCGATCGCGATGCGTCCAAAATACGAATTATGGTCAAGCATCGTCACCAGCATCTGAAAAGGAAGGTCCGGATTCGCGAGCGGCGGCAATACCCTGTGCAGGATCGTATCAAGGAGGGGCTTTATGGTGTCGCTCGGTTCATCAAGGTCAAGCGTGGCGTACCCGTCACGGCCGGAGGCATAGACTATGGGAAAATCAAGCTGCTCATCGGACGCGTTAAGCTCGCAGAAAAGGTCAAACATCATGTCGGCAACTTCGTCCGGGCGCGCGTTCGGGCGATCGATCTTATTGAGGACAAGGATCGGCTTTAGATGCAATTCAAGGGACTTTTTCAACACAAATTTCGTCTGGGGCATGGGCCCGTCTACGGCGTCGACAAGAAGAAGTACGCCGTCGACCATTTCAAGAATACGCTCCACCTCGCTTCCAAAATCAGCGTGCCCCGGCGTATCGACGATATTGCATTGCACGCCCTTGTAATTAAAGGAGGCATTCTTTGAAAAGATCGTGATCCCTCTCTCTTTCTCGAGAGGGTTTGAATCCATGATAGTTACTTCGCCTTCCTCGAACTTATGGGCGCCCGTATATTTGAGCAACGCATCGACAAGTGTTGTTTTTCCGTGGTCAACGTGCGCGACTATCGCCAGATTCCGCACATCTTTTCTTCTTTTTTGATTCGGCATCAGCTTTAGGCCTTTTTTTTATTTGCTTTTAAGCGCGTCGGTTTCGCATTCGTTCGCGTCTACGCTATCCCATCACCCTGACCTGGCCGTATTATATTCTGTCTTCCAGCAATCTACAAGCACTTTTGCTTCAAGCAATGTTTCAAAGATCTCCTGATTTAACAGTTCATCCCGTCGTCTGTGGGGTTTTAGCATATAGCAGGCGGGCAGCGGACGAGCTTCTCGATCTCGTCCTTGACCTCGCGCCGCAGAGGGATGACGAGGTATAACCTTCATCTCTTATTAACAAGAAAATATCCTCCGGGACTTACTATTTATGTTATAGTAACACCTAAATGCGAAAAGACTACCTGAAAGGGATAGAGATCGTTTACGAAGACCGCGACATCCTTGTCATCGACAAGCCACCCCGGCTTCTTACGATGGCTTCTGCCACTGAAAGAGAAAAAACCGCCTACCATATTCTTACGGATTATGTTCGTAAAGGCTGCGCCAAATCACCCAAGCGCATCTTCATTGTACACCGCCTCGATAGAGACACATCAGGCATTGTTATCTTCGCAAAGACTGAGGCCGCGAAGAACTGCCTGCAGGACCAGTGGGATAAGACAGAGAAAAAATATCTCGGTGTAGTTTACGGTAAATTACCGGAAAAGTCCGGCGTTATAACTTCGTATTTGATTGAGAATGCCGCACACGTTGTATACAGCACAAAAGACAAATCAACGGGAAGGCTTTCCACCACCGCTTATAAAGTCCTCAAAGAGACGCGAGATTTCAGCGTTCTTGAGATCGATCTTATTACAGGCAGGAAAAATCAGATACGCGTACATTTCGCTGAAAAGGGGCACCCGGTAGTGGGCGACGCAAAGTACGGTAAAAAGGATGACATGCATAAACGCATGGCGCTGCACGCCCGCTCGATATCTTTCCTGCATCCCTGGAACGGCAGGAGGATGCTATTAGAGGCAAAGGTCCCGGCTTATTTCACCGGTCTCGTAGGAAATATAACCTAATTACACTTCGATGTTTCTTTGATTATCGAAAAATCATGGGTCAATCAAAAACTTAATAACCACCATGTACAGAAGTCTCAAACTTCCGGAAATATCGGAGAATAAAAAAAAATTTAATGTTTACCCACCTACTGATAATGAACAAACATTAAATTTTTCTTTACCCTATTATTTTTTCTTGTGGGATGCGCAACGTGTTGATTTTCCAGATGCAAAACTTTTACACGCCTTACCTTCTTTTGTTTT
>JAUYDB010000062.1 GCA_030691985.1 Candidatus Omnitrophota bacterium
CCAGTCGGGGGTCGCGTCAAATCCGGACGCGAACGCCTTGTCTGCTTTGAGATAGACGAGGCTGTCATCCGTCGTCCGTCGTCCGTTGTCCGTTGCTCGCTGCGCGATGTTCGCCGTCACTGGTGCGGTCTCGGCGTATAAAGTTCCGGCGAGGATGTAGGTAACAAAAATTGTCATTGCGAGGAGGCCGAAGGCCGACGAAGCAATCTCTCTTCGATAAAGAGATTGCTTCGGCCGCTTCGCGGCCTCGCAATGACGAAAAGTGCCATTTTCAACTTGCGACTTGCGACTTGCGACTTGCGACCTTACCATCATACCTCTTTTCCTTTCAGCTTCGAGCTTTGAGCTTCGAGCTAATTCATCCCTTCAGCCCCGTCATCGCTATTCCCTTCATAAAGTACTTCTGGAATGACAGGAACACTATTAGCATCGGCGTTGTCGCCACGACCGCGCCGGCCATCACCATCGCGAAATTGGTGCCAAACTGGCCGTTCAGGACTGACAGCGCCAGCGGCAGCGTGCGCATAGAGCTCGAATTTATAACGACCAAAGGCCATATGAAATTATTCCATTGCTGGAGGAATGTGAATATGGCGAGCGTCGCGAGCACCGGCTTTATGAGCGGAAGTATCACAAGCCTGTAGATAGTAAATTCGCCGCAGCCGTCTATCCTGGCCGCGTCTATCAGATCATCGGGTATGGACATTATGAACTGCCTGCAAAGAAAAAGCCCGAATACGCCGGCCATCACCGGTATTACAAGCGCGTTATAGGAATTGAGCCACCCCAATTTTCTCATGAGCACGAACCCCGATATAAGATTCACCTGCCATGGTATCATGAGAGACCCCAATAAAACAAAAAATATCTTGTCCCGGCCCCAGAACTTATGTTTGGCGAAGGCGTAACCCGCCAGAGAGCAAAAAAATATGTTCGCCAGCGTAACGGCTCCCGCGACATATACGGAATTCCATATATAGCGCCACATGGGTATCAGCCGGAAAAGGTCCTGATAAGGCAATGCCGTCGGGTTTTTTACTATAAATGACGGCGGATACGACTGTATCTCCTCGATCGGCTTTATGGATGTCACGAACATCCACAGATAAGGTATGGCCATCGATATGGCGCCGGCGAAGAGAAAGACGTAAATCGCGGTCTTAACTATTAAATCCTGTGTTTTTTTGCTTGTTGCCAGATCCATGCGGCTGTCTTTCGCCTCGTTAAGAAAATGGGGACGGTTCTATTTTTATAGCGAACCGCAAAGGAAAAATAGAACCGTCCCCATTTTCCTTTGCTCAATACTCTATCTTCGACTTCACGAACTTCAGGTTGATGATCGTTATCGCGAATATGACAATGAAAACTACATACCCAAGCGCGGACGCGTAACCCATCTGGAATTTCCTGAAACCCATATCATACAGATATGCCACAACCGTGAGCGCG
This sequence comes from Candidatus Omnitrophota bacterium, assembly GCA_030691985.1. GTDB lineage: Bacteria > Omnitrophota > Gorgyraeia > 2-01-FULL-45-10 > 2-01-FULL-45-10 > JAUYDB01. The sequence continues at coordinate 1,450 of JAUYDB010000062.1, forward strand.
CAGTCGAGCACGCCCCCTATGCCGAATTCGGATTCCGTCATGATGTATATGCGCTCAAAGACCTGGAACGAGGCGATGAAACCCATTATGACGACGAATACCATGGTCGGCTTTAAAAGCGGCAGGGTGATATGCCGGAATTTATCCCATATATTCGCGCCGTCGATATCGGCCGCCTCATATACGGTGGTCGGGATCGTCTGCAGGCCCGCGAGAAAGAGTATCATGTTATATCCTATCCCGGCCCAGATAGACATTATCATGATAGCCGGCAATGTCCATGCCGGGCTCATGAGCCAGTCTACGGGCTTAAGCCCGATCAAAATAAGAAAATAGTTTATCAGGCCGTACTTCTCCCCCGCGAAAAGCCACTTCCATATTACAGAAAGCGCGATAACAGACGTTACGGACGGGATGAAATATATGACCCTGAAGAAGTTCTTAAATCTTATATGCTGGTCGACCGCCATCGCCAGAAGAAGCGAAAGCACGACGCCCGGCGGGATCACCCCGACGGTGTAAAATATGGTGTTGCGGACCGATTTCCAGAAACGCGGGTCCTTTAAGAATATGTCGCGATAATTCGCCAGCCCCACCCATTTCGGCGCCGTTATCCCGTTATATTCCGTGAACGACCAGTAAAAAGACGCTATCAAAGGACCGAGGACAAACACGATGAAGAGGAGAACGGCCGGCGCGATGAAGAGATACGACCACTTCTGCTCATTCAACTTTTCGAAAAAGCCCCGTTTTCGCATCTTCTTCGCCTCGATTAGCGTATAGCGTTTAGCGGA
>JAUYDB010000102.1 GCA_030691985.1 Candidatus Omnitrophota bacterium
AGACGGTGATAAAAAGGGGTCTGACCCAACGCGTCTATTATGCGGTGAATGGGTCTGACCCATTTTTACAGATAGCTTGCTATGCCAAAAACTGGGGACAGACCCATTCAATTAGCTATAGACGCGCTGGGTCAGACCCCATTTTCCTTACGAAGCTCTTATAACGCTGGGCTATTACCACGTTTAAACGCTACTCAACAACATAGCTGTCCAAATTGGTGCTTATTTGATATTTGGTGCTTGGGATTTGGAATTTCAGAAGGCGAACTACCGTGACAGATTATTTCTTTTTGGACGGCCGCGGAAAGAACGACACGGGATCTGTAAGGATCGGCTTATAATCTGCCGGATACGGTATAAAAAAAGTCGAGGCCTCATATGCGCCGACAACAGCCCTGACCCCCGCCATGAGAAAACCCTTTATAAGCCCATAAGTCATCCCTGCGCAAGATCCGTGCAGGGCCTTCACGCGCCTCGATTGCTCAAATATTTCGAAATGGAACGTGACCAGGTTGCATAATCCTCGTCCGAATTTTGTTACGGGATTCTGCATCGCTTCAGGCTCCGCCGGCTCTTCTTTAACGGCCGGCAAAGCATCCGATGGCTCGTTGCAGAAGATTGGCGCCGATATATTTAAAATAAATAAAACAACTAAGGTAATGGCTAAAAAATTTTTCATGCCGTGTTTCTCCTTTATTACTCGCGCTCTGTCCTCGAATCACGATAAGCGATATTCTGTTTTCCCAACAAAAGCGCCATGTTTAGCGCTTCATACGTGTCCAGACTAAGGTCTTCTCTGTATTGCCTAAGGATGAGCCTCCCCGACTCGCTGTAAAGCTTGCGCTCAAGAGGCCTGCCGTTCTCGTCATACATTGTTTGCGAAACAAGGCGTGAACCGTCATAGTTCCATCTGGTCGCGGCCCACCCGTCTATTCCGGTTTTTAGCTTACCCTTCTCATCGTAAAACGCCTGTTCGATCTTGTTGCCAAGGAGATCATATTTTTCTATCTTTTCAGCATTTCCATCATAACGGTAGTAAGCCTTCGCCCGTAAATAACCGTTGACGTCATACACGCCGCACTCTTTAACGTTGCCGTTTTCCCAATACGTATACGACCTGAGGCTTTCAATTTCTCCTTCCGCGTAAGCATATATGGATACGGGAAGCAGGCAAAATAAGAAAACGATTGTATTGATATTCATCGCCTGTATGTTAAGTTTACTATTAATTTTATCTATAATTACAAAAAGTGAACGCTAACGGAAAGTCTATTTTTCGAAGATGCGTTATAACGGCTTGCAGATCATCCTTCTTGGAAGAAACGACCCTTATCTTCTCTCCCTCGATTTGTGCCTGGACCTTAAGCCCCAATCCTTTGATTATTTTTACGAGCTCCTTTGCGTTTTCATGAGGTATTCCGGAAGCGAGGCCGGCCGCCTGCTGAAGGCACCCCCCGAACACTTTTTGCGGCTCGTCAAACGTAAGGAACTTTATTGAAACCCCTCTTTTTACTAACCTGCCCGAGAGGATCTCTCTTACAGAGCGCAGTTTAAAATCATCATCGCCTACAAGCGTTATTTTCTTTTCGCTTCGGCTGTATTCAATCGACGACTTTGAGCCCTTGAAATCAAACCGCTGTCCAATCTCTGTTTTGGCCTGATTGACGGCGTTATCGACTTCCTGCAGATCCGCTTCTGAAACTATGTCAAATGAAAATGATTCTTTCGCCATATTTTCTACCTTCCAATATAACTTATACTACTTTCGCATTGACCTTCTTTTACGCCGCCGCATTGCAAGCCGCTTCATCCTCCTGGTATTCTTTTTAGGCATTTTTCGTCTCCTTCATGTTAATGATAATGCTTTTAGCATAGGATTTCAAGTACAATCGAGGCGAATGTTATTGCGGTTACAAAAAAAGGGGACAGGCATATTTTTCTATTCTTTTACTATTGGAAAAATATGCCTGTCCCCTTTTTTTGTAATATTAAGCTGGCACTGGCCTACTCTCCCAGCCCGTTGCCAGGCAAGTACCATCGGCGCTGAGGGGCTTAACTTCCGTATTCGGAATGGGAACGGGTGTGACCCCCTCGCTAGTAGCACCAGCATTAAAATCTGTGACAACACATAAGAGTCAGGGTGCATCGAGTATCAGACCGTAGACCGCAGACCAGAGACCGTAGACCCTATAGGTCTTTGGTCTGTGGTCTTCGGTCTATAAAAAAATGGTCAAGCCAAACGACGGATTAGTACGCTTAAGCTGAAAGCCTCGCGGCTCGTACACTTAGCGCCTATCAACCATGTAGTCTCCATGGCGTCTTCAGGGATATCCATTCTTGGAGAGGGCTTCGCGCTTAGATGCATTCAGCGCTTATCCTTTCCGAACGCGGCTACCCAGCAACTGCCACTGGCGTGACAACTGGAACACCGTAGGTTCGTCTGTTCCGGTCCTCTCGTACTAGGAACAGTCCTCCTCAAATATCCTACGCCTGCATCAGATAGAGACCGAACTGTCTTACGACGTTCTGAACCCAGCTCACGTACCACTTTAACCGGCGAACAGCCGGACCCTTGGGAGCTTCTCCACCCCCAGGATGTGATGAGCCGACATCGAGGTGCCAAACCTCCCCGTCGATGTGAACTCTTGGGGGAGATCAGCCTGTTATCCCCGGAGTACCTTTTATCCGTTGAGCGATGGCGCTTCCACACGCCACCACCGGATCACTAAGACCTACTTTCGTATCTGCTCGGCATGTACGCCTCACAG
>JAUYDB010000175.1 GCA_030691985.1 Candidatus Omnitrophota bacterium
ACTTGGCAAGGAAATAGAGCGCGGGCCTGGCGTAACAGAGCTCCTTGACATCAGGCGTTATAATTACCTGTCATTCTGGATAAAAGGGCTCGGCGCCGGCGAAGAAATCAAACTTGAGCTTCACCAGGACATAGACAATGACGGAAGGTTCGTTTTTGGGAAAGACATAACAAGTTTCGTTTATGTCACGGACTATCTTCCGGAAGGCCGGATTGGCCTGACATGGCAGAAAGCGCTCATTCCATTAAAGGATTTCACCGACCTTACCGATATATCAAAAATGATTGAGCTTGTTTTTGTTTTCGAAAATAAAAAAGGCGACACAAAAGGCGCCGTGTATATCGATGACATATTGTTTGGCCGGCGGCCGGATGATATCCTTTCCGCAGAGTATATAAATGAAATACAGCCGCCGGTAGAATCTTCATTTAGGATAAACGGAAAATCCGCCAAATTTTGCCCCGCCTTCGAAGCATCCAATGAATTAACGATAAAAGCCGAATCGCTCGCGGAAAATCCTTTTATTGAAAGTGTCCGTTTTGAATACAGTATAGACGGCGGATATGTCTGGAGGGCCATAGGCGCTGATTATGGCGCGGGAAAAGACTTATACGCCGTCAAGTGGGCTCCGGGACATTTTTACCAGTCGCGCGATTATAAAGTAAGGGCTGTCGCAATAGATATATTCGGCAACCAGAGAGAGACGGGCGCATTAATCGAATGCGGCGTCAAACCGCCGACGGATGAAGAACTCCTTGACCTTATCCAAAGGAAGGCGTTCGACTTCTTCCTGGAACACCAGAACGCCGAGACAGGCCTTTTCGCCGATACGACCGGCGGAGGCGACGCGAGTATCGCCTCGACGGGTTTCGGCATAACGGCGCTCCTTGTGGGGGCCGAAAGGGGATGGATTGCGAAAGACGAAGCGCGAAGAAGAGCGGCGCTTGCGTTGGACGCGTTTCTTCCTAAATCAAAAGGGGAAGAACCGCTCGTAGAGGGAAAATACGGCTTCTTCTACCACTTTGTCAATATGCATAACG
>JAUYDB010000127.1 GCA_030691985.1 Candidatus Omnitrophota bacterium
CAGCTGAAAGCTGACAGCTAATCCATTTTAAGTCAAATTAAAATGGTCAAGCTACTAAGAGCTTACGTGTGGATGACTTGGCACGAGAAGGCGAAGAAGGACGCGGTAAGCGGCGATACGCTCCGGGGAGTCGCAAACAGACTTTGATCCGGGGACATCCGAATGGGGCAACCCTTTGCGAGTTATGTCGCAAAATCATGCGCTGAATCCATAGGCGCATGAAGCGAAACCGGGAGAAGTGAAACATCTCAGTAACCCGAGGAATAAAGAAAGACATTGATTTTCCTAGTAGCGGCGAGCGAACGGGAAAGAGCCTAAACCACCCCGACTTGTCGGGATGGGGTCGCGGGACCGCGATAAAGGGATTGTGTAGGGATAGCAGAACGAGCTGGAAAGCTCGGCCGAAGACGGTGACAGCCCAGTATGCGAAATTCCGAAACACCCTAGCGGTATCCCAAGTAGTGTTGGACACGTGAAACCCAGCATGAATCTGGCCTGACCACGGGCTAAGGCTAAATACTATCTCGTGACCGATAGTGCACAAGTACCATGAGGGAAAGTTGAAAAGAACCCCTGTAAGGGGAGTGAAATAGTACCTGAAACCGTAAGCTTACAAGCAGTGGGAGGCCTATGACCCGCCTTCGGGCGGGTAACGGCTGACCGCGTGCCTTTTGGTTAATGATCCGGCGAGTTGCTGGGCGTAGCAAGGTTAAGGCCTTAGGGGCCGTAGCCGTAGCGAAAGCGAGTCCGAATAGGGCGAAATAAGTTACGTCAAGCAGACCCGAATGCCAGGTGATCTACCCTTGGCCAGCGTGAAAGTTGGGTAAAACCAGCTGGAGGCGTGAACCCGTTAACGTTGAAAAGTTATGGGATGAGCTGAGGGTCGGAGTGAAAGGCTAATCAAACTTGGTTATTGCTGGTTCTCCCCGAAATAGCTTTAGGGCTAGCCTTGTGTAATAGCCATTGGAGGTAAAGTACTCGATGGGCTAAGAGCCTTACCGGGTTTC
>JAUYDB010000295.1 GCA_030691985.1 Candidatus Omnitrophota bacterium
ATCGGGAAATTCGGAAAGGATCCTTTTGATTATCATATCTTCGGCTGTTTTATCAACATCGGTTACGATGTTATCTATCCCTTTATATGATATATTCCCTATCTTCCCGACGGACTTCTTTATAAAAAGACCGCTCTTTAAAGCGGTTTCTACAGCTACCTTCAGATATCTATTATTCATGGGATTATTCGGCCGCTAAAACGGCGCCGAGCCGGAATGCTTTGTTAAGGCATGCTTTATTCTTTTTTATCGCCGCTTTCTTCTCCACGCCCCCGCAAAAAACATCGCCCGAATAATCAGCGCCGATAGTGGCGAAGAAAATCCTGACCGCCTTCCTGGAATTTTCAAAAAACTCTTCTTTATCAGATGCCGACACGCAAAGGAATAATCCTTTTCGCCTTTTCCGCACATGGGCATATTCTTTTAAAACATATTTTTTTATCCACAGGCAATTGAACCTGTCTATCATCATCTTCATTTGCGCGCTAACGGTTCCAAAAAAAACGGGTGACGATATGATAACGCCATCGGCTCCCTCAATCTCTTTATATACAGAACGCATGTCATCTTTTAATACACACACGCCTGTCTTGTCACAACCGCCGCATTCCTGGCACGCCATGAAATCCAGGTCGTTTAATACAATCTTCCTGACGCCAGCCCCCTTCGACCTTGCGCCCTCAAGCGCCCGGCCTAAGAGGAGATCGGCATTCCCGCCCTTTCGCGGGCTGCACATTATACCGACAACCTTCCGCATGCGTCATCCTACTTAACGCTTATGGCGTTAACAGGGCATTGTTCGGCAACTTCCACGAGATCGCAATCGCGGCGGCCATTGGTTATAATATGCGCCAGATTGTCATCCCCAATCTCAAATATCTCAGGGCAGTTTGAGGCGCAAAGCCCGCAACCCGTGCACGCGGAATCATCTATTGTAACTTTCCCCATCGACTCTCCCATTACCCTAACCCTCTCGCCATAAAGGAGAGAGGGAATTTCTACTTCTCTTCGGGTATTTTAAGCCCTATAACCTTGGATATTTCGCGAAACTCTTTCTCGTTTATATCATCCAATGTCTTTTTGCGCTTGCCAAGCTGTTCATTAAATTTAATCGCCTTCTCCTGCATCATATCGTGAGTCTCCTCCGAGCCGCCGAATAAACGGAAATTGTTGCCCTTCGTGATCCTCACGTGGCCGTCTTTAGCGTCAAGCCCCAAACCCAGCAACACCTTTCTGTATGCTCTCTTCGCCATGCGCCCTTTCAGGCTTTCTTATATTCTGTAAACGCTGTCGCCTATCCTTACGCGCGATTTTACCAAAAGCCCTATCTCCTGCCCCTTTTTACCATCCTGTATAGATACACGATCAAGCTGCATGGAAGTGACTTTTTCCTTAAAATCTGTCGTATGGCCCTTCACATATATCTCTTCACCCACCTTCAGGCAACCCTTCAATATCAGAACCGCCGCCGCTTTAACATGGGGAAAATAGTGGGTCACTTTCCCGATCTTCTCAAGCAGCGGCTCCGGGACTTTCTTCGCCGGCGCTTTCGCCCTTTTCTTCGAGGCCGCCTTGCGCGGCGCCCTGGCTTTTTTTACCGCTCTTCTCTTTATAGCCTTCCCTATTTTTGTTTTCGATTTTTTTGATCCGGCCTTCGCCTTTTTCTTCCTGGCCATAGAGCGCCTCCTCAATTTTTGCGGTATATTATATTATTATATCAAACTATTTGCAAGGGAATTTTCCGTTGATGTTATAGCAAGATTAAAATGTCCTAATTTTCCGTTGAATCCCATTCAATGGGCATACGCCGCACTTCGGGTTTCTCTTCCTGCACAGCTCTTTGCCGAGCCTCACTATAAGCGCGTGATATTCGTTATACAACTCATGATCGCGCGGCAGGTTATTCATAAATATCTCCTGAACCCTATCGTAAGCATCAGCCTCTTTTACAAAACCGTGCCTTGAGAATATCCTTTTTGTGTACGCATCGACCACGAAGAACGGCCTCTTAAACGCGTACAATAATATCGAATCGCACGTCTCCTTTCCCACTCCGTTCACGCCAAGCAGCTCTTCCCGCAGGCAATCGCCCGCCCTCTTCGCGGCCCTGTTAAGATCGCCTTCATATCTTGATATCAAAAAGTTTATAAGATTCTTTAACCGCCCCGACTTGATATTATAGTAGCCCGACGGCCTTATCAGGCGCGCGAGGTCTCTTTTGGGCATATCTTTTATTTTTCTAGGAGAGGAGAGCGCGCCTTTTTCTTTTAGGTTTCTTATGGCCTTTTCGACATTAGACCATGCCGTATTCTGCGTCAATATGGCGCCGACCATTATTTCAAAACGCGTATCTCCCGGCCACCAATGCTGCGGCCCATAGAACCCATACAGCCTATCATATATCTTCGTCAGGTTTCTACTGTTCGGGAGCATATTGTTCACGGCATGCCAACCCTCAGAAAAAAGGGGGGCTTGCATCTTTTTTCTACTCATGAAAAAGGGGACTGGCATCTTTTTTCTATAGTTTCGGCGGCAGAAAAAAGATGCCTGTCCCCTTTTTTCCACTTGCGCTATTCAAAATAGTCGGTATCGCTATACTTATATTTACAGATACCTCTTTTCGAGCCCTGGATAAACCCGACGAGATGATCGAGCTCTTTCGAGGATTTAAGCTTTAGGATCTCTTCGATTGCCTGGGCGGTGTTTATATTTGAAAGGTACAGAAACTTGTACGCCTCTTTTATGCTCGCTATAAGCTCTCTTGGAAATTTCGCCCTCCTGAGGCCCACGAGGTTGACCGACCTAACAACGGACGGACCTCTCACCAGCATATACGGCGGGACATCCTTATTGACCCCTGTAAAACCGCCTATCATAGACAACATGCCAATCCGGCAAAATTGGTGAACGACGACGCTGCCGGAAACGAAAACAGAATCCTCCACCGTAACGTGGCCTGCCAGCAAAACACCGTTGGCCAATATAACATTATTGCCTATGTTGCAATCATGGCCTATATGAGACAGGCCCATTATATAACAAGAGTCGCCGACCATGGTCGCGGAATCTTTTATGGTAGCCCTGTGGATGGTGGCATATTCTCTTATAATGGTATTTTTGCCTATCTTTACGTATGATTTGGTGTTCTTGTCAAACTGGAGGTCCTGGGGCAGATGCCCTATCACGGCGCCCATATGTATCTGGGTGCCCTCCCCTACGGAAGCGCCGCCGCAAATATAGGCGTGCGGCCACACCTTGACGCCAGGCCCAATTTCGACATCGTCTTCCACTACCGCAAACGGGCCGATCTCGACACCTTCGCCTATCTTGGCCGATTTGCCAACTACAGCAAGTTCGCTAATGCTCATCGTTCTCCTCGTTATAGCAAGTTTCGTCGTCCGCAATCCGTTGTCCGTATTTTTGAGATAAACGGCCCCTTCGACACTTCGACAGGCTCAGTGTCGTCCCGAGCAAAGCCGAGGGACGACAAAAGCTCAGGGTTCGTCCCGAGCCTGTCGAGGGACGGACTACGGATGACGGATCTGCTTTTTCTCCAAATTATCAAGCAGCCTGTTTATCTCCTCAACTATCGGGGTAAGGTCATCGCGCTTTCTGATCTTCAATCTTTTTTTATAGTCTGATTGGTCCGCCATTCTCTTGAGCTCCTTCTCCAGCCTCTCCATTGGGCCGGCGAATCTGTGAGACAGAATGATGCCCCAAAACACAAGCAGTAAAAAGAGCGGCGGCACGCCAATCAATAGTATCATGTTTATTTTCTTTACCACCGGATACAGGTTGTAGGCAATATATTCCGGTATTCCGATCTGTTCCGCCATTATAGTGAATATCAGATAATAGAGGCACCCTGCCGCAAAGACCAGCGGAACCACGATGGAAACCATGAGAAGCCCTAAATACCGGAGCTGTATCTTACTCCCTGTCAGATATTTTGTCCTTAAGAATTTAGTTCTCAAAGCGACCCCCTCCTTCCATATTATTGACTCTCGTTCTCCCGATATCCTATCCTGATATTATCATACATGGCGTCGGCTGTAGTGCCGGTATGTTCCGCATTCGTCATAAAAGCAATCGCGCCTATATCATATTCGGGCGCCCTGCCGAACATCCTCATGTAGTCCGCCTCGATGTCCCGTTCCTCATCAAACCACCGGCCTTCCTTGGCCGGGCCGGCCCTTAAGGCCATAAGTTTGATGTTTCTGGAATAAGGGCTTGTGCCGATTGAGCCGACGGGAATATCTTCGGCCCACACATATTCCAGCACCTTTGAATTCGTAAAGAACATGGCCGGAAATATCACATATACGTGAGCCGCGAAATCATTTTCGGTGTCAGCCTCTAATCTCTCCGGTATAGTCTTGTCAGGAAATTTTTCAACTCGCCACTTCCAGCTTATCACAGGCCGCTTATTTTTAGCATCCAGCTTTATTTTATAGTAAAGCGCTGATGCGGCGGCCTTGCTATTCGCCCGGACGTATGAGGATCCTTCGCTCCTCTCGATCCTGTAAACGACCCTGTCTTTAAAAATCTTCTCTTCCCACTCTTTCAACGAATTCTCTTCCGAAAATGGGAAAAATTTTGCTGTCAGCGTCTTATATTTTAAAATCGCGGGCGGCGCTTCCTTTATCTTCACTTCCTTCTTCTTCGCTGATAGATTGTATCTGTCGAGGAAGATCGCCGCGGCAAACAAAATGACCAAAAGCAATAATAAAAATAATAGCCGCGCTACCTTGCTCCATATTGACTGCGCCTGCTTCATATTAGCCCTATTTTATTCTATATCCTGTAAAAGTCAATAAAAAACCCCACTCTCTTTGAAGAAAGCGGGGTTTTTTATTATCCTTACAGCAGTCCTTAGAAACTGACGTTGACCGTCGCGATTATGTCGGTCGCTGTCTTTTTGGCATTTGTGTAAACCTCTCCCGGCGCGAAGAACGCTCCGAGGATTCCAAAGCTCACGTCTTCCGTGTAGTCCCAATCTGCCCGCAGGTCAAGTTCCTGTCCTATAAAACCAAGGGTCTTGGCATCAGGCTGCTGATTCATATTGCCTACCAGATACCTCTGGTCGTTCCAGAACAGGTTATAGTTGGCCTTTAAAAGAAGGCTATCGACCGGCTGAATGCTTCCGGAAAATATGAACTGGTGCTGGTTCGTGAAAGAGGCATCCGCGGTGCTGTAAACGAAATCCGGCCTCACGGGATAATCATACGATGCGTAATATCTGCCGACGAACTCGCGGATCTTGGAGTCAAATTTACCTCTATATATCGGATCCCAACCATGGTATATACCGCTGGCAAGTTGAGGATTCGAGTCTCCGCCCTGGCCGGAATAATAGATATACTCAAATCCGCCTTTAGGTTTCCAGGAATATTTTTCGGTGAAATACCTGACCTCGCCGCTGAAATCGAGGGCGAACGCCTGCCTCGCTCTCTTATTGATTTGGCTCCTGTTACCGACATAGCTGCCGAACTGATACGCGCCCTCACCGGCAACCGTAATCCATTCTATCGGATCACCGCTCCCTCTTAATCCCAGGACGTTGATATCATTAGTGTTGTAACCGACAAGCGACCCCCATCCCTCGTTAGATTTATCTTTCTTCAAGCACCCATAACCTTCCGCTTCCGCTTTGTAAGCGTTAAATCTGTAACCGGCGTTTATGCCCCACAGGTCGACATCGTCATTCGCCTGTATGGCATTCGTATGGATATTGGACCAGAGACCCGTAATCGTCAACGGATCGTAATCCAACACGGCCTTTATAGCGTCAAATGAATTGATGGCCGTATATTCCGGCGCGCGAAGCGCAGTGGTCGGATCCTGCTGGTTTAATCCAACGATGAATCCTTTACCGATCCAGATGTCCTGGCGTCCGATGGTCAGAGTAAGCGGCGCGTAGATGAAGTCCTTCAACGTAACATACGCAAGGTCTAGCTGAACCGCGAACTCATTAGGATTGTAGTTGTAGCCGCCGAGGCCATTTACCCCCAAAGTGGTACCCTGCATGATGGTTTTCCCGGGATTGGCTACGGCGCCGTTGACCCAACCGTTCCCCACGTTACTATTGGTGGGATTCCAGTCCCTCTGATTGACTAACCTGATAACCGTCTGGACGTTATCAGTCAGGTCCGCATCTACCTCTACCTCGGCTACGGACATAAACCAGTTATACGCGGCTTCAGAACCAACATCGGTCCTTGTGACGTCAGGCTCCGAGATCGACCCGCGATAATCGTAATCGGATCTAAAGAGCGCTCTCATCGTGAGGTCTCCGCTGACCTTTACGCTTTGGGTCTCGGCATAAACGCTTCCCGCAAGGCAAAGCGCGACTGCCAATACGCAAAGTACCTTTAAAAACTTCATAATGCCTCCTTAAGATTTAAAATTAAATTTATAATTAAAAAAAATAATTTATATTTCAAAGTAAGGCCAAGCTGCTTCTTGAATCCCTTATTTCCAGCACGGCCCTTCTTGACGTATCTATTGCTTCTTTATCTATATCACCACGTCTTGATAACTTAGGGCTATTTGGCTTCACCACCTCCTCTTTCGCCAAGATTTAGGTTATCTATGGTGTTATAGGCGCACCTAGCTTTTACACTTAACAAAAGTATATCATATGTTAGGAATTTGTCAAGCCCAATGTTAATTCGCGCTTTTCGCGCTAAACCGGATGAAAAATCTAACCAGGTTAGGAAAGTCGCATTGCCTGAATCTAACCTGGTTAGATTTGCTCCCCGCTTACGCTCTTTGCGATAAATCGGATGCATTACGAAAGATAGCTTCGATTTCGGGTTTCTTTAATCCTAAATTCTTCAAGATCCGCCTTGCCTTGCTGTCGGAAACAAGATCGGCCGGGCTGTGGGCATCGTTGTTCAACACAAGCTTTGCCCCTGCGGCCCTGGCTATCTTAAAAACGTGCAGGTTCGTTCGCCTATGATTCTTTCTCGTAGTAAGCTCTAAATAGACGCCCTTGGCCATAGCCAATCTGGCGTCTTCCATGGTGATCATGCCCGGGTGGGCCAATATGTCGCATCCGGCTTTTATGGCCTGCCTATTGGTCCCCGGAAGAACCGGCTCGGATATGGTTTCGCCATGGACAATAACAATCCCGGCCCCTTTCTTTCTGGCGAATCTTACAAGAGGGGTTATATCCTGAAGAGGGACATGCGTTATCTCTACCCCTGGTATCACGCGTATCTTCCAGTGCCTGTTCAGTTCCCTGCAGACCTTGACAATTCTCGGCAGGACAAAATCGATGTTGGAAAAGTCAACGTGGTCTGTAATGGCAATGGCAGTATAACCCTTCACCTCAGCCCGCCTTACAAGCTCGCTAGGCAAGAGCGTTCCGTCAGATAAAAGTGTATGTGTGTGCAGGTCGATCATAAGTCAATAGACGCGTTTTAGCGCTATCCGCTCCTATACGCTAAACGCTATATGCTAGAAGTCAGTTTAACTCAAATTGGCGCCCCTGGCCCGAGTCGAACGGGCGACACCAGGTTTAGGAAACCTGTGCTCTATCCATCTGAGCTACAGGGGCATCATTAGCGTATAGCGTTTAGCGGATAGCGTATAGTAAGCCGGGAAATCGCGGGACACAATACCTATTTCCTTTGGAATTTGTGCAAGGAAATAGGTATTGTGTCCCGCGATTTCCCAGGTATTATATCCTCTGATTTCCTCTAGCAGTATTCATCCTTAATCAGCGATACGATGGGATAGCCTTTAAGTTTATCCCGGCCTTTGAGCGGGAGAAGCTCTATAACAAAAGCGATGCCTGCGATATTGCCGCCCATCCGCTCCACAAGCTCCACCACCGCTTTAGTGGTCCCGCCCGTGGCCAGAAGGTCGTCTACGATAAGTATTCTGTCGCCTTTTCGGAAAGCGTCCTGGTGTATTTCGAGCGTGTCTGTGCCATACTCGAGGTCATAGGTCACGGCGTGCGTTTTAAAAGGCAGCTTGCCCTTCTTCCTTACGAGCACAACCCCCGCGCCGAGTTTATATGCCACGGCGGCGCCGAATATAAAACCTCTTGCCTCGACGCTTAAGACAAAGTCTATTTTCTTATTTTTAAATTTCTTCGTAACCTCACCGATCGCCTCTTTAAACGCTTTCCTGTCCTTGAGGAGCGTGGTTATGTCTTTAAAAATAATCCCTTTCTTCGGGAAATCGGGTATGTCACGGATATATTTTTTCAGGTCAAGCATGTCGGCCTCCGAATATTTTTACGGGTCCTGCCACGGCTCGAGCCCCTCTTGGCCATGCGGTCAGGGGGCTTCGCCTAATTTTGTTATCAAGGAATAAAACCTTTTGGTTTTGTTATTTTAAGCATTGCACCTGCTATGGATATGACGGTCATAAACGTTTTAGGGTAGAGCATAGTTAACAAAATTTATACGGCTCAACCCCCATGACCACATGGCCATTCAACGCTCATCTTGTCAGTATCTGCCTCTGCAAGATGAAAGATTTCCACCTGTCTCACCACGCTATCTCCTCCGCATTAAATACCGGTCCGTCTTTGCATACCATCTTATATTCGTCGTTCGTCATTCGTCGTTCGTCATTCGTCTTGACTTTCACGGGACAGCCAAGGCAGACGCCGACGCCGCAGGCCATCCGCTCCTCAAGCGAAACCTGGCATGGTATGCGTTCAGTTTCCGCGATACGCGCAACCGCCTTCAGCATACCTGTTGGGCCGCAGGCGTATATCATAGCGTTTTGCGGATAGCGTATAGCGGATAGAAAATCTTCTAAAAAATCCGTGATCAATCCTTTTGGACCCTTTGATCCATCCTCAGTTGCTACATAAACACTTGCACCGAGTTTTTTAAAATCATTCGCACAAAGAATGTGGTCTTTTTTGCAGGCTCCAATAAAAACATCTATTTTTGGTTTTTTCCTATACGCTATACGCTCCACGCTAAACGCTAAACGCTCCGCGAGCGCGACCAACGGAGCCACTCCGATACCCCCGGCGACCAACACTACAGGTCTGTGGTCTATTGTAAAGCCGTTGCCGAGAGGCCCGATGATATCGATTGCCTCGCCGGGTCTCTTATGCGAAAGAAGCTCTGTCCCCTTGCCGACGATCTCGTAAAGCATCTCGATGCCATTCTTTAATATCCTGTGGCAGCCGAGGGGCCTGCGCAGAAACGGGTCCGTATGTTCCGAGCACCTGACCTCGACGAACTGCCCCGGTCTTATCTTTCGCGCGAGGTATAGCGATTCAATCTGCATCTTGTAGAAACCTTTCACCATCTCTTTGTTGAGCAGTATCCGCGCCTTTAGCTGTCTCATCTATCGCCTTGTTATAGTTGTAATCATGCGACGCTTTTTAGCGTTTAGCGGATAGCGGATAGGAGAGGTCGTTTGACTTACTAAACGCTATCCGCTATACGCTAAAACCCGTTGCCTGACTCTAAAAAAAGCTCAGCTGCTTCTCCGACTCCGCCTCGCCCTCTTTGATAACGCTCACTTTGCCATATTCGCCGTCGTAGCCTGGCGCGATATCGACCGAGCCTCTGCGCATATTCATAATGCCTTTCGCTACGCTTGCCGGGCACTTTGATTTCAGCGCTTCTTCGCCCAGATCAAGAAGTATGGCAAATTCTGTCCCAAAATTCTTTATAAGCCGCGTATACTCTTTTTCGACCCTCGCCGAATCGGCGCTTACCCTGAACGCGTCCCCTATAATTTCCGCAAGCGGCACACAGTTTTTAAACTGCGGGCTTTTGGCGTCAACGAATCCCTCGGGCCTGTCCGCCAGGCCTTCAAGCCGGTGCATTACGCCGATGGTTACCCTTTTCCCGCAGACAGGGCATATGTTATCCGTTTTCATCGCTTCGCCAGGCGAAAGCCTCTGCTTACACACCCTGTGCCCATCCCAGTGGTACTTGCCTTCTTCCGGGAAAAATTCTATCGTATAGAGAAATCTCTTGTTGTCCTTTGTCTTCAATATGTCGATAAGATCTTTATAATTTATTTTATCCCTGAATACATTTGCCTCGCGCCCTATCTTTGCCGGAGAATGCGCGTCGGAATTTGAAGTAAGGCAGAACCTGTCGAGCTTCGACCAGCGCCAGTTCATCTTAGGGTCAGACGAAAGGCCTGTCTCTAT
Source organism: Candidatus Omnitrophota bacterium (assembly GCA_030691985.1). Taxonomy (GTDB): domain Bacteria; phylum Omnitrophota; class Gorgyraeia; order 2-01-FULL-45-10; family 2-01-FULL-45-10; genus JAUYDB01. The sequence goes on from JAUYDB010000295.1 coordinate 10,142, forward strand.
CGAAAACACCTCCGGGAGCTGGTCCTCAAAGCACTCCTCGGGAGAGTCAAACCCGGAGTTTGAGCCGAATAGGCTGAAGTGCGGCGTCCAGGCGTGGGCAGGCACAATAAATATGTCAGGCGCTATCGCCGAAAGCTTTTTCGCCATCTTCGCGCAGTCGAGGGCAAGGATCGGCCTCCCGTCGCTGTCAAGGGCCCCATATTCCGCAAACGCGCCATTTATCTCTTCAACGATTTCAAAGCTCGGCGCAAATATAATATTGTGGACCTTCCTCGTTCTGCCGGCCTTGAAATATATGTTCGACACCTCTGCAGTTAATAACAAAGAGATGCCGCCGTATGGGGATACGCCGCATTCATTTTCTCCAAGATTCTTTTTTAATTCCGCAAGCCATAATGGATGGGTGAAGTCACCGGTGCCAAGCATGGCAATGCCTTTTATCTTCG
>JAUYDB010000230.1 GCA_030691985.1 Candidatus Omnitrophota bacterium
TTCGCGGCGGCCGTCCTTCTTTATGACCCTTAAGAGAACCCTCTCGACATACTCGTAAGTGGTAAACCGCTTTTTACAACGCAGACATTCTCTGCGCCGTCTTACACTCGAGCCGTTTTTAGAGATCCTTGAATCTAAAACACAATCTTTCCGGCTTCCGCAATATGGTCATCTCATGGTTTAGTCAATAGACTCTTTTTAGCGTATAGCAAATAGTTCATAACGTTGGAAATATGGGGACTGTCCCAAAAGCGCCTATCTCGTGTTGATACTTCGACAAAAGCTCAGTATCAACCCTGAGCGAAGTCGAAGGGTTGAATGGGACTGTCCCCATTTTTCATTTAACGACGAATAAGTCTGTTCTATTTTTGCGAAGAACGACATGACGGGTTCTTCCATCCTCAAAACTGTTTTGTTATGCTCGCGACACCCAGGTCTTCTATGCCTGCGATCGTGTCTTTGGTTATTTCAAGCCCTCCCTCCTTCAGAGGGATATCCGCGCAGCCGCCCAACAACACACAAATCAAGACGATCAAGGCCATTATAATTATTTCGGCCCTCTGTATCAATATTCTATCCATACATCCGGCAGGCCGTCGCCGTTTGTATCCCTCTCCGTCTTCGCAGGCCTGCCTTTATCATACGTCACCCATTCGTCAGTTTTACCATCGGCGTTTCTGTCCAGCTCCGTCTTTTTAATATTACCGGTTGTATCGTAAACTTCCGTCCTGTCAACCTTACCATCATAGTTGGAGTCGGTGGAGACCTTCTTGGGCATAATAACTTCTTCTCCGGCTTTTTTCTCCTCCGCGCTTAAAGCAGGTGTGAAAATAGACGCCGCAAAAATAACCGCTATCAATAAAAGCTTCTCCATCCGCGAACCTCCTTTATTTTGAAGTAACCTGAAACCAGTAACCAGATACCAGATTCAGGTTAAATAGCTTATTCTGGTTACTGTACTTCCCTCGACTTCGCTCGGGACTCCCTTCGGTCGCTGGTTTCTGGTTACTTTTAAGTCTTGTGACGCCCTGTTAACATCCTCATCCTGACATTAGCCTTCCTTAAAAACTCTTTCGACATGCTGTCAGGGTATGAACCTTTTATGATAACTTCTTTAATACCCGCGTTTATTATCATCTTGGCGCATATTATACAGGGTTGAATCGTCGAGTAGAGGCTCGCGCCTTTTAAGCTGGTCCCATGCAGCGCCGCCTGCAATAAAGCATTCTGCTCCCCGTGCAGCCCGCGGCATAATTCATGCCTTTCGCCTGATGGTATCTTGAGTTTCTCCCGGATGCATCCTATGATACTGCAATGCGCTATTTTGCTCGGCGCCCCATTATAGCCGGTCGCGAGGATTCGCCTGTCTTTTACAAGAACGGCGCCGACATTGCGCCTCAAACATGTCGAGCGTTTGGAGACGAGCTCGGCGATGCCCATGAAGTACTCGTCCCACGAAGGTCGTTTCGTCGTCCGTCGTCCGTCGTCCGTCGTCCGTCCAGCTTTTCTCACTCTCTCTCAAGCCTCCTTATAAGTCCTTTATACAGTGGAAATTTTTTCACTAATTTTTTGACGCCGTTTCGGACCTCGCCTGCAACCTTTTCGTCCCCCGGATTTGACAATACCTTATGTATGAGGCGCGCTATCTCCTTCATCTCGGGTTCCCTCATGCCGCGCGTGGTTACGGCAGGGGTACCTATACGGATGCCGCTGGCCACAAAAGGAGATTTTGAGTCAAACGGTATAAGATTTTTATTGATAGTAATGTCCGCCCTGTCCAGGAATGTCGACGCATCTTTACCCGTTATATTTTTATCGGTCAGGTCCACCAGAAAGAGGTGGGTATCGGTGCCGCCGGCCACTATCCTGTAGCCGAATTTGGCGATGCTCTGACAAAGCGTCTTCGCGTTCTTGAGTATCTGGGCCTGGTACTTTTTGAATTCCGGCTTAAGCGCTTCTTTAAAACATACCGCCTTGGCGGCTATGACATGCATAAGCGCCCCTCCTTGAAGGCCGGGAAAGACCTCCATGTCTATTTTCTTGCCAAACTCTTTGGCGCACATTATGAACCCGCCCCTCGGGCCCCGCATCGTCTTGTGGGTCGTGGACGTGACAAATTCCGCGTATTCTACCGGATTCTGATGAAGCCCCCCGGCGACAAGTCCCGCTATGTGCGCTATATCGACAAAGAGAAACGCCCCCACCGAATCCGCTATCTGCCTGAATTTTTTAAAATCTATTGAGCGCGGATAGGCGGAAGCGCCGGCAAGGATCATCTTCGGGGCATACCTCTTCGCGATCTCGGCGATCTCGTCGTAGTCGAGCATCTCGGTCTTCCGGTTTACGCCGTATGAGACTATCTTATAAAATTTCCCCGAGAAGCTATGGGGATGGCCGTGGGAGAGATGGCCGCCGCATGCCAGATCCATCGCAAGCACTGTATCACCCGGTTTTAACATGGCGAAATATATCGCCATATTAGCCTGGGTTCCGGAATGCGGCTGGACATTGACATGTTCGGCGCCAAAGAGCGACTTTGCCCGCTCTATCGCGATTCTCTCGACTATATCCACATTACAGCAGCCGTTATACCAGCGCGCATCAGGATACCCTTCCGCGTATTTATTGGTCAGGCATGACCCCTGGGCCTCCATGACATCCTCGCTCACAAAATTCTCGCTCGCTATCAATTCCAGGTTGTCGTTTTCGCGTTTCGTTTCATCGAGGATCGCTTTAAAAATTTCAGGATCTTTTCTTTTGAGGTCTCCCATAATCATTGTTCCTTAAGTTTGGCTTCTATATCTTTAATCTGTTTTACGCGCCGCGCATGGCGCTCATCGATATGCTCGGCCTTAAGCCATACCTTCAATATATCTTTCGCTTTTTTAAAATCCGTATAATTAGCGGCCAGAACTATGATATTGCAGTCGTTGTGCTCTCTGGAAGATTTGGCTAGATCAATGTTATAGCATACCGCCGCCCTGATCCCGTGAAGCTTATTCGCGATTATCGCCATCCCTACGCCGGTTTTGCAGATCAGTACGCCTCTTTCGGCCTTGCCTTTACTAACGGCTTGCGCAAGCTCAAAACCGATAAGCGGATAATCGCATGACCCTTTGGAATGCGTCCCAAAATCTTCCACGGTACATCCTTCCTCTTTTAGAAATCCGGATATCAAATTCTTTAATTCGTAACCTCCGTGGTCGCTGCCCAATGCTATCTTCACCTTCGCCCCCCCTTTTTTCCTCTCATGCTGCTGGCTAAATTCCAATAACCAAATCCTAAATCACAAATAATATCCAAATTCCAATTACCAATCCCTCTGAGCTTTCAGCTTTGGGCTAATTTAACTGTGACTTGGTGCTTGTTATTTGGAATTTATTTGAAATTTGGTGCTTGTGATTTGGAATTTCAAAGAACTGGTTCTGTGACAATTTATATCCATTATAATTTTTGCGCAATCCTCTCTATTTGATTTTTTATGACGCCCAGGCATATCCTGTATCCCTCCATGGACATCCCTAACGGATCCTGGACCCCGTGCTTATTCGAACCCCTGTCTTTTTCATCTGTCCAGAATTCCGTCAGTAAATATGTTTTCGGGGAAGCCTCGGGCACCATGCTCACGACCATATCTTTGTGCATCCTTTCCATCACGAGTATGAGGTCAGCGCCTTCTATGAGATTTCTTGTTAAATTCTTCGAGCGGTGAGAGGATACATCTATGCCTTCCTTGTTCATAACCTCTATTGTCTCCGGCGTAGGAGGCTGGCCTGAATAGTTCATTACCCCGGCCGAATCAACCTCAATCGTTTCCTTCTCGAGTTCTTTCAAATATTTTTTCAATAACCCCTCTGCCATCACCGAGCGGCAGCTGTTGCCCGTACATACGAAAAGGACGGATTTAATGTCGTTCATAGTTAGAGTCAAAAACTCATGTTTAGCTGTCAGCTCTCAGCCGTCAGCTTTCAGCAAAAAAAGCTGATAGCTAACACAGCTATAACGAGGCAAAAAGCTCTCTCCTGGATATTGCGCCCTCACGCAACACCTTCGGCGGCGTTACAGTCAGGTCTACTACCGTAGATTCAATTCCCTCGTCTGTCCGGCCGCCGTCTATCAGAAGGTCTATTTTAGACCTCAGGCCGCGTAAGACATCTTCCGGGCGCGCCGGCGCTCTACTGCCGCTAATATTAGCGCTCGGCGCGACTATAGGAACCTTTGATATCCTGATAAGCTCCGATGCTATCCGGTTCGAAGGCATTCTAAAGCCAATCTTGGCGCCTGATCTCGAGCGCAATATTATGGTGAGCGGCCCGGGCCAGAATTTGTCAATCAGCCGTTTCGCTTCACGGGTAACCTTACAACCCATCCTGGCCATGGCCGATACTCGCGCAATATGCACGGTAAAAGGCTTGCGCCGCGGCCTTTTCTTTACCTTATATAACCTGGCAATCGCTTTTTTATCCAGGAGATTGGCCGCGATGCCGTAGACCGTTTCAGTGGGAAACGCTACCAGCCTGCCTTCCCTTATCTCTTTAGCGCAATAAGCCAGCGCCCGCTTATCGGGATCTTTCGGATCTAATTTTATAACAAGCGTCTTTTTCAAGGAACTCATATCAGCGTTTCAGGTTTTTTCGCCTTACGCTTTCGGCGAGACCTTTCTTAAAGCCCTCCAGAGCCTTCTCTATTCTTTTATCCTGAAGGCTTAATATTTGCAAGGCCAGGATTGCCGCGTTTTTAGCTCCGGACTTGCCTATCGTCACCGTGGCTACCGGAACGCCGGACGGCATTTGAACTGTCGAAAATAGCGAGTCTATTCCTTTCAGCTCCTTCGTCTCCATCGGAACGCCTATAACAGGAATGGTCGTGTGGCTCGCGATCACACCGGCCAGATGCGCCGCGCCGCCGGCGCCCGCGATTATGATCTTTACTCCTTTTGCCCTCGCTCTCTTGGCAAATCTCATAACATCATCGGGTGAGCGGTGCGCGGAGAGTATCTTTGTCTCATAGCGGACACCGTATTGTCCCAGCAATTTTTCGGCTTCGCTCATAACAGGCAGGTCTGAATCGCTCCCCATCACAATCGCAACTGCCGCCTTGTGTCGCATTTTTGTCTCCTAATAATTATTAACAGTCAATGCTTCTCTATTCTTCTGACTTTACATTTTGGGTCCTGCCGCTCGGTCGCCCTGCGATTCTCCGCGCTCGCGTGGGGTGTACAATATCGTGATAACGAGTGCGTATCTGTACTGCCCCATCCCACGCTCGCTTGTGCGCTTCTCGGGCTGGACCGAGCGTCACCCAAAATGTATCCGCTCGTTATAGTTTGAGCGCCCTATACCCGATATCGCTGCGATAATGCATTCTCTCAAAAGATATCGCCCTCACTGCCGTGTAGCATTTATCTATAGCGCTCTTCATGTCTTCGCCGAGCGCGGTAACGTTCAATGCCCTGCCGCCATTTGTTATGAAGAGCGACCTACCGTCCGTCGCGCGCTTACCCGCTTTTGTGCCGGCGTGAAACACAACGACATCTCCTATATTTTTTACCGCTTCAAGGCCGTTTATCTCCATGCCCTTCCGGTAATCACCCGGATAACCGCCCGACGCTATTACAACCGAAACGCAGGGCCTCCGGTCCCATTCCAGTTCATAACCTCCCAATTTTCCGGCAATCGCCTTCTCAATGGCTTCGACAAGGTCGCTCTTAAGCCGCGGCATTATCGCCTGTGTCTCGGGATCCCCGAACCTGACGTTAAACTCAAGGACAAACGGCCCTTTCTCCGTTACCATGATACCGGCGTAAAGGACGCCTTTGTAAGGCGTACCCTCTTTCGCGAGTCCATGGATGACCGGTAATATCGCGATATCGATTATCTTTTTAAATAGCGCGTCTGTGATTACCGGCGCGGGCGAATAGGCGCCCATCCCGCCGGTATTCGGCCCTTTGTCGCCGTCAAATACACGTTTATGATCCTGGCTCGAGGCAAGAAGAGCTGCGTCCCTGCCATCCGACATCACGATTATGGACGCCTCTTCCCCTATCAGGCAATCTTCTATCACAACTCTTCTTCCGGCATCGCCAAAACACCCTTCAACCATCATCTTCTTTAAAGAGTCTTTGGCCTCCCCGACAGATTTACAGATCACAACGCCTTTGCCTGCGGCCAAGCCGTCCGCCTTGACAACCACCGGCGGAATTTTGGCCTCTACATATTTTATGGCTTCATCGAATTTATCAAAGGCCTTGAAGCCGGCTGTCGGAACGCCAAACCTCTTCATCAATTCTTTCGCGAATATCTTGCTTCCCTCTAATCTGGCGAGATCTTTCCGCGGGCCGAATATCTTAAGGCCCTCTTTCTCGAACCTGTCGACTATGCCGCAGACAAGCGGCGACTCCGGGCCCACTATGGTAAGATCTATTGACTCAGATTTAGCGAATTTTAAAAGGCCGTCTATGTCATTCGCATCTATATCAACGGGTTGGGCCGTATCAGACATACCGTCGGTGCCGGGCGCGCAGTAAAGTTTACCGCACTTAGGGCTTTTAGCGATCTTCCAGCAAAGCGCGTGCTCCCGCCCGCCGGAACCAATGACTAGTATGCGCATCTTTCGCCTCGTTATAGTTGCAGTCATACAACGCTTTTTAGCGTATAGCGGATAGGAAAAACAAAAAAACTATACGCTAAACGCTATACGCTAACCGCTAAAAGGTATCGAATTACTGCCACTATACGCTAAACGCTACCCGCTATACGCTAATCATGTTGACCGACTTAAGTTTTCGGTAACAGATCAGTTCTTAAAGAAACTTTCTCCGTCATTGCGAGGAGCCATTATATTTATCGTCGGGCGACGAAGCAATCTCATCTTTAGATTGCTTCGCCCCTTTGGGGCTCGCAATGACGAGTCTCGTCGGTCTTCTTATAACACTGAGCTGTTACAGTTTTCGACTGTCCTACTCCCTCATTACGACTCCCCCGCTCCCCCTCACAACCTCACCTATAACATGCGAGGCGACGTTGGCGCGAGAGAGGACGCCCCTTGTCTTATCAATATCGGCTTTCGACAGCACCAAGACCATGCCGATCCCCATATTAAATGTGCGGTACATCTCTTCGGCGCCGCATTTTGCCTTCTTTTGGATCAGTGAAAATATCCACGGGATCCGCCATGAATTTTTGTCTATCTCGACGGCCATGCCCTTAGGGATAATCCTCGGGATCTTATCGTAGAACGCCCCTCCTGTTATATTGCATATGCCTTTTATATTCACTTTCGCCTTAACGGCAAGAACGCCCTTAGAATAAAGGCGGGTCGGTTTAAGCAGCTCTTCGGAATGTAATTTTAATTCTTTTTGGCTCAAGACCTTTCTGACAAGCGAATATCCGTTTGAATGCAGCCCTGTTGATTCCAGGCCCAGGACCACATCGCCGATTCTCGTAGGGCTCCCATCTATAATACCCCTTCTTTCGATTAGAC
>JAUYDB010000012.1 GCA_030691985.1 Candidatus Omnitrophota bacterium
AGGGCATTCACCACTCACAAAAATTACTATATGGCTGTGCCATGAACCCGAACAAAAATTTCGACAGAAATTTTTGTGAGTGGTTCATGGTGGAGCCGACGGGAATCGAACCCGTGATTCAGCGTTGCGAACGCTGCGTAATCCCGCTTTACTACGGCCCCGTCGTCCCGCCACGACTTGCATTAGCTTCGAGGCGGGACTCCTTAAGGGGAAACCCAATGGTTTCCCCCCTTAACGCTTATGCTCTTATGCGAAGGAGACGATGTTCCTCTTCCTTAGCAGTTGTTAAATAGTCTTTAGTGAAAATTCCTTCTTTTGCGCATGACGCACAACGCAAGACGAAACGCGTCTAATATCCTCAACAGACGCTTTTATCAATCCACTGCAAGTAGCGCTTGCTCCCCGACGCAATCGGAAGCGCTATTATCTCCGGCACTTCATAGCTATGGATACGCCCTATCTCTTTTTTAACGGCGGCAAAGCGCGCCCTCTTAGTCTTCAGTATTAATAACGCCTCTTTGACTTCGTCTAACTTCCCGTTCCACCGGAAGATCGATTCAACGCCCGGGATGATATTTGCGCACGCGATAAGCCTCTTCGCGAGAAGCGCATGGGCAATTTTTCCAGCCTCTTTCCTTGAGGCGCATGTAGTAAGAATTACGATTGGATTAATTGTCATGATAAACTTTTATAACCGGTTTTTTATCAGGTTATACTTTAAGGTTGGGAATGCGCGGTTTCGGATATCGAGGGCATAATCTTTCGAATGCACAAATCTTATCGTCTGTGGCATTTAATAATATTTAAGGATATGGGCTTATGTTCAGGTGAGCTCGGTTATCATTCCGCTTACAGCGTTCTGTATCAGCTCCCAGTCCTCTTGATTGTGAACCGCGAATTTCTGTTTCCGTTTCCAGCCGCCGTCCTCTTTTTTCTGCCATAAATAAAGGCAGACCTGTTTCCTGCCATAACTTTCCAAAAGGACGACCGCAGACCACCATCCAAAACGTTTGTTTATCGTCTTCTGCGTCAAAACCTTCAATGGAGCGACTATTGGTACGCATTCCTCGTCTCTAAGACTCTTCTTCTCTTCCATCGTATAATCTCCTTAAGCCTTACGACTATCTCCTCAAAGACACTTGATAATCAGGGCTTGTCCCTTCCACTATAACATGGCCTTCCCGCGCCAGCCAGCCGATACTCATCAATACCCTGTCTCTTGCAGTATCAATCCCTCGCTCTATTTGAAACAGGGAACTCTTGCCATGACCATCGAGATAGTGCCATATGTCACCTGCCGTTATGCCTATTTCCGTAATCATGTTATCACCGCCTCCCCTTGTCCTGTTTTCGCCTTCTTGTTATAACTGCCGCATAAAGGGCATACCGACATCTCTTCG
>JAUYDB010000042.1 GCA_030691985.1 Candidatus Omnitrophota bacterium
AGCATCGTATAGACAAGAACAAAACAAACCAAAATAAATATATAAAACTTAAATATTCATGATAGCAAAATTAGGCGAAGGGCCCTGGCCTTGCGTCCATAAGAGAATTGAAGCTTAAAAAATTTCAAGCGAAGCGGCAGAACCCGTAAAAATTTTCCCGCCGGTTGCACTAAAATGCTTGGCAATACAAGCGAAGATTTCGAAAAGGGGAAATGAATATAGTATTGGTAGGTAATCCAAACGTAGGGAAGAGCGTCATCTTTAACTCGCTGACCGGAAGTTACGTTACGGTATCGAACTATCCCGGCACGACCGTTGACATATCCAGAGGTATCGGCAGGTTCGGCGGGCAAAAATTTTCTGTCATAGATACCCCCGGCATAAACAGCCTTGAGCCGACCTCCGAAGACGAAAAGGTGACCAGGGACATAGTATCGAGGGGCGATGTCTCCACAATAGTTCAGGTGGCCGACTCGAAGAACCTTAAAAGGTCATTGATGCTGACGCTGGAATTAGCGGCGCTTAAAATACCGCTTGTATTAAATTTAAATATGCACGACGAGGCCGCGGAGCGCGGGATAAAGATAGATACAAAATTATTGTCCGGGAGGCTGGGGATAGAGGTGGTCGAGACGGTCGCGATAACGGGCGAGGGCATAACAAAACTAAAAGACGCGTTATTGAGGGCAAAGGTCCCAAACCCGGACATCCTGCCGCAGGCCAGGGACCGCTCAGGAAAGCGGTTCGACGCCATAGGCATGCTGCACAAAAGAAGCAGGGCCGTGGACAACTTACTAAAGGAAGCGGTGAGCGTTTCCATTTCATTAAAGAAAGATATAGCCGAGACGATAGGCCGTTTCACCATAAGGCCCATTTCCGGCATACCGATACTTATGCTTATAATAATTTTTATGTATCTGTTTGTAGGAAGATTTGCCGCGGGCACGGCAGTTGATTTTTTTGAAAACACAGTTTTCGGCAGAGTCGTTAACCCTTTTTTTATAAATTTCGCCGATAAGTATATAGGAATAAATATCTTAAAAGAATTCCTGGTGGGGGATTATGGCATAATAACGATGGCGCTGACATATGCCTTTGCCATCATCTTTCCGATAGTAACGGCCTTCTTTCTTTTCTTTGGGGTGTTGGAAGACTCCGGGTATCTGCCGAGGCTGTCCATATTGTCGGATAGGATCTTCAAGACCATGGGTTTGAACGGCAGGGCTGTCCTGCCCATCGTATTGGGGCTTGGATGCGGGACGATGGCTACCTTGACCGCCAGGATACTCGATACCAAAAAAGAACGCATCTTAGTTACGCTGCTTCTGGCCCTCGCTATCCCGTGTTCGGCGCAGCTTGGCGTAATTATGGGCATGCTGGGCAGCCTTTCGGCCCGAGCGCTTATTCTTTGGTTAGCTGTGCTGCTCTTAGTTATGATAACCGTAGGTTTTGCCGCGTCTAAAGTTATAGCGGGCGAAAGGTCCCCATTTATTCAGGAGATACCGCCTATACGCATGCCGCAGGCCAAAAACATCTTTGTAAAGACATTCGCAAGGCTCAAGTGGTATCTGAAGGAGGCAGTGCCCCTCTTCGTTCTCGGGACAGCGATGCTCTTTATTTTCGACAAGACAGGCCTTTTGAAATTATTGGAGAAAGCCCTAAGCCCGCTTGTCGTGACGCTCTTAGGCCTTCCCGAAAAGGCCACGGAGGCGTTCATCATAGGTTTTTTGCGAAGAGATTACGGCGCGGCAGGGCTGTATGTTCTTTCCAAGACAGGCGCGCTTGACAAGATACAGGTGCTGGTAAGCCTTATTGTGATAACCCTATTCGTCCCGTGTGTAGCCCAGTTCTTTGTGACCGTGAAAGAGAGAGGGATCAGGACCGCCTGCATTATAGGCGCGTTTGTCTTCATCTTCGCGTTTTTAATGGGCGGCGTTTTGAATTCTGTTTTGCGTTATCTTGTGTTGACGAAAGGGATAGCGGTGTTGTAGAGTCAGACAACAAGTTTAGCGTTTAGCGGGTAGCGTATAGCGTCTAGTAACTCAGACAACCTCTCCTATACGCTAAACGCTATCCGCTATACGCTAAAAAGCGTCGTATAACTGCTGCTATAACGAGGAGAGCGACATGGACAGGACTCAGCGAATAGAAGAGGCGCTCAGCATAGTTTGGGAGGAGAGAGAGAAGAAGATATCCGCCAAGGATGCGGTAGCGCGCAGGATACTGGAAGCTGTAAAAGAAGATATGCTGCGCGACCTTATAAGCGATGGTTACGCGGTAATCGAAAAAGATTGTGTGAGGCTCACGGAACGCGGGGAAGGGCGCGCAAAAGACATAATAAGGAGACAGCGCCTTGCCGAGCGTCTTCTGATAGACGTGCTGGAGCTCGGAAGGAGGGAGATGGATTCTTCGGCCTGCGAGTTCGAGCATATATTGTCGAAAGAGGTGGAGGAGTCGATATGCACTTTGCTCGGCCATCCGAAAGAATGCCCGCACGGCCTTGCCATACCTTGCGGAGATTGTTGCCAGAAGGCCAAAGAAATGCTCGAAAGCATCGTTATTCCGCTGTCGAAGCTTTCTGCGGGAGAATCAGGCAGGATAGTTTACGTCCTTACGCATAAGCATCCACAGCTGCATAAGCTTATGTCGCTCGGCATAATCCCGGGCGTGAGGATCGCGGTGCATCAGACTTTTCCGTCAATCGTTATTAAAGTGGAAGAGACTGAGGTGGCGCTTGAGCATGACATAGCGAAAGAGATTTATGTTAAGAGGCTGCGCGGTTAAAGAACAGTGATTCCCTCTCCCCTTTGGGGAGAGGGTTAGGGTGAGGGGGAAAACGCATGTTGAGAGATGACCAGATAGAGAGATATTCGCGGCAGATACTTCTGCCGAATATAGGCGGCAAGGGGCAGGAGAAGCTCTTGAAGGCGTCGGTGTTGGTTATAGGCGCCGGCGGTCTCGGCTCACCGGCGAGTCTATATCTCGCGGCGGCAGGTGTGGGCAAAATAGGGATCGTCGATTCAGACGCGGTCGAGTTGAGTAATCTCCAAAGGCAGATACTGCATTCCACAGAAGATGTCGGCAGGCCCAAGGCAGAGTCCGCTAAGGCGCGCCTTATAAGCCTTAATCCGGACGTCGAAGTCGTTGCCATAAAAGTTCGCCTTACCTCAGTTAATATTCTGGATATAATCAAAGATTATGATATTATAGTAGACGGATCGGATAATTTCCCGACAAGATATCTGGTAAACGACGCCTGTGTTATCTCCGGGAAACCTTTATCTCATGGCGGTATATTCAGGTTCGACGGCCAGGCGATGCTGATCTACCCGGGGAAAGGGCCCTGTTACAGGTGCCTGTTTCCGGAACCGCCGCCTCCGGGCGCTATGCCGAGCTGTCAGGAAGCGGGGATATTGGGCGCCGTTGCCGGCATCATAGGCATGGTGCAGGCAAATGAGGCGCTAAAAGTTATTCTGGGAATAGGCGAGCCTTTGATAGGGCGGCTTTTGGTATTTAACGCGCTCTCTTCCTCTTTCAGAATAGTAAAAGTTCCGAAGAATGAAGATTGCGCTGTTTGCGGCAGGGTGCCGGCAATAAAGAAACTTATCGATTATGAAGAGTTCTGCCAGGTTCGGAAGAGGGGCGAAAACTGAGGTTAGTCACAAGTTTAGCGTATAGCGTGTAGCGTTTAGGAAAATAAAAACTATCCGCTACACGCTAAACGCTAATCTTATCGTTTGACTTCACTATACGCTATACGCTAAAAAGCGTCG
>JAUYDB010000082.1 GCA_030691985.1 Candidatus Omnitrophota bacterium
CGAGCTATTCCAGCGTATCAAGAAAGAGGGGTTCGTAAGGGTGAGGATTGACGGCGAGGTCATCGACCTGGATAAAACCATAAAGCCGGATAAGAATAAAAAACACACAATCGAAGTCGTAGTCGACAGGCTTATATTGAAAGACGATATAAAGAAGCGCGTCACCGGTTCGATAGAGACTGCCCTGGAGGTATCGAAAGGGCTCGTTGTTATAAATTGTGAATCAACCCTTCGACAAATGCTCAGGGTTGATACTGAGCTTGCCGAAGTATCAAAGCCCGATAATGCCGATATTCTGTTCAACGAGCAGTACGCGTGCATTGACTGCGGCATAAGCTTTGAGGAGCTGTCGCCGAGAATATTCTCTTTCAATTCTCCTTACGGCGCATGTCCTCTGTGCAGCGGCCTCGGCAATAAGATGGAGATAGATCCGGAGCTCGTCATACCTGATAAATCTAAGCCGGTGATAGATGCCGTTGACGCGTGGCGCAAAGGAGGGAAAGGCCTGTATATTTACTACCGCAGGCTTTTACGGTCAGTCGGGAATCGACACGGATTTGATGTCAATACGCCTTTCAAGGATCTGCCGAGCCAGATAAAGAAGATTATTTTATACGGAGAAGGCGATGACGCCGGATGGAACGGATTCGAGGGCGTGGTGCCGAACCTCGAAAGGCGGTTCAGGGAGACAGAGAGCGAATTCATAAAGGCCGTGATCAATAAATACATGTCGATCCAGCCGTGCCCCGGCTGCAAGGGAGCCAGGCTTAAACCGGAGAGCCTGGCGGTGACCATCCAGAATAAAAATATTTCCGAGGTTACAGACCTGTCCATAAAAGATATTAAGGCCTTTTTGAATAATCTGAAACTTACCGAAAACCAGAAAAGGATTGCGCATCAGGTCCTGAAAGAGATAGGCGCGCGGATACAATTCATGATAAATGTGGGGCTTGATTATCTCACTCTTGACAGGCGCAGTTTCACGCTCTCCGGCGGCGAGGCTCAAAGAATAAGGCTCGCCACGCAGATAGGTTCGGGGCTTGTCGGAGTGATTTATATACTGGATGAGCCGAGCATAGGGCTGCACCAGAAGGATAATTCCAAGCTCCTGGATACTTTAGCGGCCTTAAGAGGCCTTGGCAATACACTGATCGTCGTTGAGCACGACGAGGCTACCATAAGGAAGGCGGATCATATCATAGACCTTGGGCCGGGGGCGGGCGAGCACGGCGGGAAAGTCATTGTGGACGGCACGTTGGCCGAAGTGCTCAATTCGAAAGATTCGCTAACCGGAAAATATCTGCGCCGTGAGCTTAAGATAGGCATCCCTTCGATCAGGCGCCGCCGCGTCAGCGACAGGCAATTGAAGATAGTCGGCGCGCGCGAACACAATCTCAAAAATATAGACGTGGAGATCCCGCTCGGATTGTTCGTATGCGTTACGGGCGTCTCCGGATCCGGCAAGTCCACCCTTGTTGATGACATTCTCTATAAAGCGCTTGCGAAGAGATTCTACAGGTCCAGGGAAAATCCCGGCAGCCATAAAAAGATCGAAGGCGCCCACCTTATCGACAAGGTCATCGTGATAGACCAGTCGCCGATAGGAAGGACTCCGCGGTCCAATCCCGCTACTTATACCGGCACCTTCGCCCCCATAAGAGACATCTTTTCAAGAGTGCCTGATGCGAAGGTCAGAGGTTACAGGCCGGGCCGTTTCAGCTTTAATGTGAAGGGCGGCCGGTGCGAGGCATGCGCCGGAGACGGTATAAAAAAAATAGAGATGCATTTCCTGCCGGATATCTATGTGCCGTGCGAGATATGCAAGGGCAAGAGGTTTAATGCTCAGACGCTCGAGGTAAAATATAAAGGGCGCTCCATTGCCGATGTGCTCGACATGTCGGTGGAGGAGGCGCTTTTGCTTTTTGAAAACATACCCGCGATAAGGAATAAACTTAAAACCCTCTCGCAAGTGGGGCTTGGGTACATACGGCTTGGCCAGTCAGCGACGACGCTTTCCGGCGGAGAGGCGCAGAGAATAAAACTCGCTGCTGAACTGTCAAAGACGTCGACGGGCAGGACGTTTTATATATTGGATGAGCCGACGACAGGGCTCCATTTCGCGGATGTCGACAAACTCCTCAATGTCCTTCAGGCGCTCGTCAGTCAGGGAAATACCGCCCTGGTCATAGAGCATAATCTCGATGTGATAAAGACCTCGGATTACATAATAGATTTAGGGCCTGAAGGCGGTGATGCGGGCGGACATGTCGTAGCCTCCGGTACCCCCGAAGAAGTCGCGCGAAATAATAGATCTTATACGGGCCAGTACCTTAGGGCGGTGTTGGATTTGAGTTAAAACAACGTGTTTCGTTTACCGTTTACCGATTACCGATTACCGTTTACCGTACTACGGTACACGGAAAGAGCAAATGACAAGATTGAAATTCAAAACTCAAAATTTGATAATATTATTTACTGTGATTTTCGCGGCCTCTTCCGGATTTTCACTGGAGAATACCAAAGACGCTGATTTTGTTTTTGCCAGGAAGGCTTTCGACGATGGATTTTATGACATTGCGAAGGATAGGCTGGAGAATTTATTAAAAGATTATCCCAACTCTCCCCGCCTTTATGAGGCGTACAACCTGCTTGGAAGGTGTTACTACTATCAAAACAATCCGGCGAGGGCGCTTTATGATTTTGACCTGGTCCTGAGCACGCCTGCCGGAGACGAATTTCAGGATGAGGCCCTGTACTGGTCGGGCGAGATATATCTGAAGAACGCCGATTACAAAAAGGCATTGGAATTTTATCAGAAGGTGATAGAAGATTTTCCTTCCTCGAAATACTTTCCCTACGCGCTATATTCTAAAGGGTGGGTGTATTATAAGCTCGGCTCTTTTGAGGATGCGCTCGTATGCTTTCGGGAAGTAGCGGCTAAATATCCTTTTGACAAGGTGGCGATGGATTCCCTGTTCAGGATCGGCGAGTGCGACTACCTTCTCGCGAGGTACGAAAAGGCCGGTGAAGCGCTTGCGGACTTCGTCAGGGTTTTTCCGGTTTCGGAAAAGACCCCTGAGGCCTATTACCTTAAAGGAGAGATTGGATTCTATAGGGGGCTATATAAAGATTCCATCGCCGACTTTGAAAGGGCATTATCAATATCGCCGAACGCGCAGTGGGCGCCATTCGCGATATACAGATTGGCCTGGTGCTTTTCGCAGTTAGGCGATTACGCAAGAAGCATAAAGGAGTTTAAGAGATGCGTTGCCGTGACGGATAATGAAATTTTAAAGAGTTCGTCTCTTATCGGTATAGCGCGCTCTTACGAGAAACTAGGCGCCGTGGATATAGCGCAGGAGGCGTGCGATGGCGTATTGAAGAGTTACCCCGATAGCGCCGCGGCGCCGGAGGCATATTACAGAAAGACGAAATTTCTGCATAAGGCCGTAAGGCATAAAGACGCTGAGGGCATTTGCCGGGAAGCGATTGCGAGATTTCCGAAGGGCGAATACGCGTACGAGCTGCGTTACGAACTTGGGCAAATCTACCTGGCGCAGGATAAGGCCGAAGAGGGGTTAATAGAATTTGTCATGATTGAAGAAGAATCCGAAGACATGAATTTGCGCTCTGCGGCCATGGCAGGGATCGGCGATATTTATTTCAATAGAAAAGAATATGCTAAGGCGATGGACTGTTACGACGCCATTCTCGATAAATATCCGGAGAGCGCGTTGGTTGATCACGCCCAGTACCAGATAGGGAATATATTTTTGGCTGCCCAAAAGTACGACCAGGCGATCCTTGCCTACAGGAGCATTATCGCGAATTTCCCGAGCACGGGCTTACTCCAAAAGATCATCTTTCAGCTCGGGATCGCCCATTTTAAGAAAGGGGAATTCGAAGTTGCCGCTTCTGAATTCTCCTCTTTTCTTGAAAGGCGCCCCGAACCCGTATCGCTTGCCGAGGCCAGATTTTATCTGGCCAACTCATTATATGGTATGAATAGATACGAAAAGGCGTTGTCGTTATTTAAGGATATCATTAAAGAATCGAAAGTCGATAATGTCAGGATGATGGCGCGTTATCAACTGGGATGGTGCTATCATGGTATCGGTAAAGAGGCAGAGGCGATAGGCGAATTTGAGGCCTTCTTAAGGGATTATCCCGGCACCGTTCTGTCAGCGGATGCCATGTTCTGGCTTGGCGAACGCTACCGTTCAAAGGCGAGATATGACAAAGCCAAAGAATATTTTTTGTCGATCCTTAAGGGTTTTCCTTCAAACGGCATCTCAAAGGATGCCGAATATCAGTTAATCCTTATGCTTTGCGACGAAGGCAGGCTCGAAGAAGCCGTTTCGAAACTGGAAGAATTTGCTGTCAAGTTTCCCGATCCAGGGCTTTTGAGAACGGCATACAGGAAGATGGCCGGTATCAAGAGAGATAAAAAAGATTTTGAAAAAGCGATTGAGCTCTTCAAAAAGGCGCTCGGAGACGAAAATAACGAATTAAACGCGCAGGTGCAATACGAGATAGCGGAATGCTTCGAGGATAACGGGGATTTGCCGAAGGCGGCGGAAGAATATCTTAAAGTGCCGTATTTTTATCAGAAAGGGGTTTTCTGGGCCATCAGGGCCGAGCTTAAATGCGCGAAGCTTTTTGAAAAACTTGAAAGGGTTGAAGAGGCGAAGGATCTCTATGAGAAACTAGCCAGAATGGATGTCGAGGAGTCGAAGTTCGCGAAGAAGAGGCTTGAATGGCTGCTGTTTACTAAACGATGCTAAGGAGGAAGACATGTGGGATTTGATTCAAAAAGGCGGGCCGATGATGTACCTGATAATATTATCTTCTGTCCTCGCGTTCGGAGTGGTCATCGAAAGGATGTATCATTTGACGAGGGCAAGGATAGACGCTAATAAATTTATGGACTCTCTCATCGCTGTGTTAAAACGCAATAAGATAATAGAGGCGATAGAGATGTGCAATGCGACTCCGGGGCCTATAGCGCACATAGTGAAGGCCGGCATATTAAAACATGACAGGTCCAAGCCGGAGATAAAGGAA
>JAUYDB010000124.1 GCA_030691985.1 Candidatus Omnitrophota bacterium
AGGCAAAATGATTATGAAAAATATAAATGTTTTGCAGCGCTCATAAATGACCAATCTGAGAATCCAACCACACTGAGGGGGCTTTTGAAATTTAAGAAAAGAGACGTCGTTCCCTTAGAAGAGGTGGAGAGTGTCGAGGAAATAGTGAAGAGGTTTGCTACCGGCGCGATGAGTTTCGGCTCGATAAGCAGGCTTGCCCACGAGACCATCGCCTTGGCGATGAATAAACTCGGAGCCAGATCAAATACAGGCGAAGGCGGCGAGGACCCCGCGCGTTTTGCGCCGCTTAAAAACGGCGAGTCAAAAAGAAGCGCCGTAAAACAAGTCGCATCCGGTAGATTCGGCGTCACGGCAAATTATCTTGTGAATGCCGACGAGATTCAGATAAAAATAGCGCAAGGCGCAAAGCCGGGTGAAGGCGGCCAGCTCCCCGGTCACAAAGTGAGCGAGATTATAGCAAAGACCCGTTATACGACGGCCGGCGTGACGCTGATATCGCCTCCTCCGCATCATGATATCTATTCTATAGAGGATCTGGCCGAGCTGATTTTCGATTTAAAGAATATCAACCCAAGAGCGCGCATAAGCGTGAAACTTGTTTCGGAAATCGGGGTCGGCACAGTGGCGGCAGGCGTAGCGAAGGGCCACGCCGATATGATCCTGATTTCGGGCGGAGACGGCGGGACAGGAGCCTCTCCGAGAAGCTCTATAAGGCATGCAGGTTTACCGTGGGAATTGGGCCTTTCGGAGACGCACCAGACCCTTGTCTTAAATAACCTGCGCACGCGCGTAAGGTTGCAAACAGACGGGCAGATGAGAACGGGAAGAGATGTCGCTATCGCGGCTTTACTGGGAGCGGAAGAATATGGGTTTTGCACCGCGGCCCTGATAGTGCTGGGCTGTGTCATGTTGAGGCATTGCAATCTTAATAACTGTTCTGTCGGCATAGCCACTCAAGATGAATTATTGCAAAAGAGATTCAAAGGTAAACCCGAGCACCTCATGAATTATTTCCGCTTTGTAGCTGAAGAACTGCGCGAGATCATGGCCCAGCTCGGCTTTAGGCGCGTGGACGAGATGATAGGAAGGACCGACGCACTCGAGCTAAACCGAGATATAGTGCCGCCAAAAGCGAAGGGAGTCGATTATTCGGCGATTTTATATAAGCCGGAGTCCGATACGGCTACTTATTGTACCGAAAAACAGGTGCACGGCATATCCGATGTTATAGATATCAAACTTATTGAACTTGCAT
>JAUYDB010000160.1 GCA_030691985.1 Candidatus Omnitrophota bacterium
TTTGAAAGCCATTCCGCTGATAAAGGGTATGGGGGGAGTGAAGACGATCTGCGGAATATCGAATATCTCATTTGGCCTGCCCGATAGGAATATCATAAACTCCGCATTTCTATCTATGGCGATCCGGTCAGGTCTCGATGCAGCCATACTCGATCCCACAGACAAGCGTATAATCTCCAGCATCAGGGCGTCAAACGCCCTCGTTGGCATGGACGACTATTGCGCGCAATATTTAAAGGCATTCAGGGAAGGCAGGCTGGCGTAGAGAGTTGAAAACTCAGGTTTCGTAAAGCCTGGCAACGAGTTTAGCGTATAGCGTTTAGCGGATAGCGTATAGTAAGTCAAACGATAAGTTTAGCGTATGGCCTGTAGCGTATAGAAAAATCATGCTTTTACTATACGCTAAACGCTATACGCTATCCGCTAAAAGGCGTCGCATTATCGCTACTATAACGAGGCACAATGGCAAAGAAAATATTCATAGCCGCTACGATGCAAAATGACGGGAAGACGACCGTCTCGCTCGGCCTCATAGCGGCGTTAAAGAAACGCTTCGATAGGATTGGTTTCATAAAGCCGATCGGGCAGCGCTATCTTATGGAACAGGGCTACAAGGTGGATGAGGATTCCGTTCTGATAGAGGAGGTCTTCGGCATAAAATGCAACATCAAAGACATGTCGCCCATCGCCATAGATAAAGGCTTTACCGAACGTTTTATCGACAAGGGCGCGGACGAAGATTATATTTCGATAATAAAAGAATCCTTTGAACGTGTGGCTGCTAATAAGGACCTTGTTATCATTGAGGGGACAGGCCACGCCGGCGTCGGGTCGGTCTTTGGCCTGTCAAACGCCACGGTCGCTCGGCTTCTCGATACAAATGTCATCATGATATCGTCCGGCGGCATAGGCAAGCCTATAGACGAAGTCATGTTGAATAAGGCCCTGTTAGACAGGGAGGGCGTCACGCTGGCAGGGGTGATTGTGAACAAGGTCCTCCCTGAGAAATACGATAAGATCGCGCGCCTGGCCAAAAAAGGCATGGAGCAAAAAGGCATTAACGTCTTCGGGATGCTTCCCTATCAGAAAATTTTGGCTATACCTACGATGCGCGAGATAAAGGAAGAGCTGAAGATGCCTGTTCTCTGCGGCGAAAACATGGATGCGCAGGTTGAGAACGTGCTCGTCGGAGCCATGAACGTTAAAGAGGCGCTTAAATTCCTGCAAAACAACACTCTCATGATAATACCCGGCGATAGGCGCGATATGATAGAGGCGATATGCCGGGCGCACATGGGTAAGGGCAAAAAGATCTGCAGAATATCCGGGATAATAATCAGCGGCGGGCTCATGCCGGATAGCCGCAGCCTGCGTTTACTGGGCCAGTCGCGAATGACAGTTTTATTGACAAAAAAAGACACATATTCGATAGCCTCGTGCGTCCATTCCATGGCAGTTAAATTAAAACCTCAAGATACAGATAAGATAAAGATTATCGTCGATATGGTCGAGAAGTACGTCGATATCGACAAGGTCCTGTCCAATCTAAAATGACCGCCGCAAAAATCACCGTATTTTTCCTGTTGCTTGCTTTAGCGCTCTTCGCGATTTCGTTCTATAATCTAAATAACGAGAAAATTATCACGGAGACGCGGCTCCTGATGGGCACCGTCGTCCAGATAAAAGCCGTGACGCGGGATTGCGGCGTGAAGGCGGCTCGCGACGCGATAAAGAGGGCCTTCTCGGAGATGGAGCGCGTCGAGGGCGTCTTCAGTGTTTATAAGGAGAACAGTGAAATCTCCCGGGTCAACGCTCTTAAGGCCGACGAGAAATTGAAAATAAGCGACGAGGTATTCTGGTTGATAAAAAAGTCGATCGACTACAATAAAAAGACAAAAGGCGCCTTCGATATAACCGTTAAGCCTTTGGTGGATCTCTGGAAACGCGTAAAAACGGCCGGGCAGGTCCCTGACGCCGAAGAGATAAGAGCTGTTTTGGAGAGGATAGGGTCGAAGCATATCGAACTTATAGACGCCTCCAGGACCATATCTTTCAAAAAAGATGGGATGGGAATCGACCTCGGCGGTATCGCGAAAGGATACGCCGTTGATATGGCGGTTAAGACGCTTAAGGCCGGCGGGATCAGGGGCGCGGTCGTGCATGCCGGCGGTGACATGTATTGCGTTGGAGTTAAGGCACCGGGCAGGCCCTGGAAGGTAGGTGTCCAGCATCCAAGAGACCGCGGGAAGATATTGGTCGAATTGAGGCTAAAGAATAAAGCGGTCAATACCTCCGGGGACTATGAGAGATATTTTACGATCGGCACACGGAGGTATTCGCATATAATCGACCCGAGAAACGGATATCCTATCGGTGATAATATAGTAAGCGCGACGGTAATTTCGGATGATCCCGTTGCGGGCGATATCCTCGCCACGACATTATGCATACTCGGCAAGGAAGGCTTGGGGATTATAAAGGCTATGAACGGTATCGATGCTATGGTAGTAACGCTTGAGAATGGCGCGTTAAAGTCGTCTGTCACAGACGGAATGAAAGAGCGGTATGGTCTCTATGAAAAAACTCTCTCATAAAAAAGGTAAGATTGCCTGCGCCATGTCCGGAGGCGTTGACTCTTCGGCCGCGGCGGCATTGCTGAAAAAAGAAGGTTACGATGTAATTGGCGTAACATTCAGGATGTGGCCGAAAGAAGACTGCGGTTCCAGTTTCGCGCGCGCATGCTGCAGCCTCGAAGCCGTTGTGCGGGCAAGGGCAGTTGCCGAGGACCTGAATATACCGTATTATGTAATTGATTTAAGCGAAGATTTCAAAAAAGAGGTTATAGACTATTTCTGCTCAGAATACCTGAAAGGGCGGACGCCGAATCCATGCGTCATATGTAACGAGAAGATAAAATTCGGGAGGCTTCTCGAGAAGGCGCTGGGTCTGGGCGCCGACGCGGTCGCGACAGGCCACTACGCAAAAAAAGGATTTAACAAGAAGTCAGGCAGGTTCTTATTGATGGAAGGCAGAGACCGCGCGAAGGACCAGTCGTATTTTTTATTCAGCCTGTCACAGGAGCAGTTAAAACGCGCCATTTTCCCACTCGGAAATTTTACCAAGGAAAAAACCAGGGCTATGGCAAAAAGGCTGCGGCTTAAGACTTATAATACCGCAGCCAGCCAGGATATCTGTTTCATACGGGATCTTGACTATGCCGATTATATAAAAGAGAAGACGGGCGTCGAGTTCGAGGCCGGCGAAATTGTAAATAAAGACGGGAAGGTCCTGGGCAGGCATAAGGGGATACCGTTCTATACGATAGGACAGAGGCGCGGGCTCATGATCGCGCACAAGGAGCCGCTTTATGTAACCGGCATCGATATCAAAACGAACCGTATCGTGGCCGGGCCGAGGAAAGAGGTCATGAAGAATAGCCTTGTCGCGGACAGGCTTAACTGGATAGCTATAAAGTCAATTTCGAAACCCGTAAGGGTGATGGCCAGGATACGTTATAATCACAAAAAGGCGAAGGCCACAGTTACAAAAATAGGCGAAGGATCAGTGAGAGTCGACTTCAACGAGCCTCAGGCAGCGCCGACTCCGGGCCAGGCGGTCGTCTTTTATGATAAGGATGTCGTCATAGGCGGGGGCTGGATAAAAGAGACCGGCATTCACAAAATCCCCTCTCCCCTTTAGGGGAGAGGGCTAGGGTGAGGGGTATGAAAACAACTAAAGTGAAAAAACTCAACGAACTATTGCAGCAATTGAAACGCGTAGTCGTCGCCTACTCCGGCGGCCTCGACAGCACATTTTTGCTGAAGATGGCCGTTGACACACTCGACAAGGACAACGTCCTCGCCGTGACGGCGCGGTCAGAGACATATCCGCTTGCCGAATATAAAGAGGCGAAAAAGTACGCCCGTCTTATGGGCGTAGAACATCTCACAATCCATACAAGCGAACTCGCTATAAAGAATTTTGCCTCAAATCCGGTCAATCGCTGTTATTACTGCAAGAAGGAGCTATTCAAAAAATTGGACTCCATAAAGAGGAGGCACAGGATGTCGCATGTCGTTGACGGAACGAACCTTGACGATTTGAAAGACATCCGCCACGGCAGACTCGCGGCAGGGGAACTCGGTGTGCGAAGCCCCCTTCTGGAGGCCGGACTTACGAAATCGGATATAAGAAAATTTTCGCGGGATCTGGGGCTTCCCACATGGGACAAGCCGTCATTTGCGTGTCTTGCGTCAAGGTTTCCGTTCCGCAGCCGCATAGACAGGGCAGGCCTTCTCAGGGTCGACAGGGCAGAGGCGTTCTTGCACGGGCTCGGATTCAAGCAGGTGAGGGTGCGTATCCATAATGACACCGCGAGGGTCGAGGTCATGAAGGGCGATTTCGCCAGGGCCGTGAAATCGAGCGATCTGATAGTGCGAGAACTGAAAAAGTTGAAGTTTGTCTACGTGACCCTAGACCTGGCCGGCTATAGGACCGGCAGCATGCACGAGGCGGTATAAGGAGATTAGTCACGTTTCGTATTGCGTAGTGCGTAAAAATGGGCACTGTCCCCATTTTTGTTTTAGAGGACCGGCTCTAAGCCCCTCTTGGCCTTATGGCCAGGGGGCTTCGCCTAATTTTGTTATCAAGGAATATATCCTTTTGGTTTTGTTATTTTAGGCTTTACATCCGCTATGGATATAACGGTCATAAACGTTTTAGGGTAGTGCATAGTTAACAAAATTTATACGGCTCAACCCCCATGTCCATAAGGCCATTCAAGCTCATCAAGTCGGCATCTGCCCCTTTACGAAATGAAAAATTTCCTTATCATGAAATAAAGGGGACGGTTCTATTTATCTAAGCATAATGAGACGGAAGATGCCATCCCAGAAGGGGATACCTTGAGCTGTAGAGTGATGGCGATAAAATTTGCTATCCGGCGAGGGTTACATCCGGACTCTTCTGAAGAATTAGGGATGGTTCTTGATCTAAACCATGGCTTATCCCAGAACCGTCCCTCTTTTTTCTCTGCACCGCCTTTTACCCTTGCCAAATCGATAAGAAATATTATTCCGAAATAAATAGGGATGAGCTCTTTTTGGCATAGCGGATGGAGATATCAAACTTTTCCAAGAAATCAGCAAAGCCGAGAATTAGAGGAATTTTATCGCTATCGGCTATATAGGCTTTCGATTCTATCGGCTTAGTAACACTGTATTTATCGCTTAAGCGGAAAGTAAGCAGGCACAATTTCGCGGAAAGGCTGCATGCTTTGTCCGGGACAATCCCGCTTATCTTTGTTTTGTACAGCAAGCGCGCGTCGCACTTTTCTTGAATTGAGGCGGGGAAGACGGAGAGAGGCGAACCGGTATCAATTATCGCGTCATAAGGCCCACTCCATCCGGCGCGATGCTTAAACTCAATTACGCTGAGCAGCCTTATGATAGGCACGACAATTCCCTTGTCCAGCAGTTCTACATCGTACTTGATGCCGAAATTAAGAGAAAGTTCCATGGTAGATATGGACGCCTTTCTCCATGAACATTATAGGAATATGTTTTTTGCCAAATATTTTTTCGGCGATTTTTTCGACTTCATTTATGCTGTTTCCGGATGCTATCACCTTGCCTTTAACGGCCGCGATCCATTTATCGGCGTATTTCGAGGCAAGCTCATTGTAGTGTTCAAGCACCCATTGGCGGTTTTGCCAAAAGCTATTTGCCTCATTCTTTTTTTGAGACATATTTCCACCTCCTGATGTAGAGAATAGCATGCCTTGACGGTGCTGTCAAGGCTATACAAAAATAGGCTATACAAAAATTATCTTCCGCCGTACCGCGCACTGTGATATAATTATTCCTCGCAATCAAGATTTGTGGAATTTAGTATCAATTTGCTTCGCAAATTTGGCGGGGTAGCTCAGTCTGGCAGAGCAGTCGGCTCATACCCGGCGTGTCGACAGTTCAAATCTGTCCCCCGCTACCAAATTTTGCCCCAGCCGAGGATTAACAAGAACGCTATCTGCGGCAAAATTTTCAAAGGGGAAAATGTGGTTTTCCCCTTACGACGTTCGCTAACTCACTCCTTAATTATGTAGTCTCGCTTACTGTATCCCCTTTCCTAAAAGGAATTGATGCAGAGCGACAAGGTTGCTTTATATAAAAGAAGGGAAAACTTTTTTCTTTTTTTATGAGCTTATCCTTTTAAACATGTGTCCTTGTCGGGACATGTATTTGTTAGGGTGTTGATAATTATATTGTTATGATAGGGTATAAACCGTTTTTATGTCTGCTAATCTAATCGAGAGAGTATTAAAGACCATAAGAAATTATGATATGTTGAAGTCCGGCGATGGTGTTGTTGCGGCGGTTTCCGGGGGGCCGGATTCGGTATTTATGCTTTATGCGCTGGATTCTTTGAAGAGGAAGCTCGGGATTAAAAGAATATCCGTTTGTAATCTGGATCATGGTCTTCGCGGAGACGAATCAAAAGAAGACTCCCGGTTTGTAAGGATTTTATCAAAGAAGCTCGGGTTAGATTTTTTCCACAAGCGCCTAAAATTGCGGGAAAAGAAACCGGTTAAACTCTCGACTGAAGAGTTTGCGAGGGCGTGCCGGTATGAATTTTTTAAAGAGATTGCCGCTAAGACAGGCGCGAATACCATAGCTACCGGCCACACCCTGGATGACCATGCCGAGACGATAATTATGCGTTTTATCAAGGGGTCGTCGCTTAAGGGCATGGCGGGGATATCGCCGGTCCGCGGCGACGGGAAGCTTCGCGTCATACGGCCCGTAATCGAGCTGGAGAAAGAGGAGATCGCGCGCTATCTCGACGGGAATATAATTGCCTACAAGGTAGACCGCACGAACCTTGAGCCCATATATTTCAGAAACGTTGTGCGAAGCGAGATCGTCCCGTTTCTTGAGAAGTATAACCCCAGGTTGAAGAGGGTATTATTTAATCTTGCCGAGCACGTAAGGGAAGATTTTAAATTTATCGAAGACGAAAAAAGGCGCTGTCAGAAAGAAATGTCACTTGGACGGAGATATCCCCCCGAGGTCAGGATCAAGGATATAGCCGTTCAGCCAAAGGCGATCCAGAAGGAGATATTGCGCGACCTCCTGGAAAAGGCGGGAGGGGAGGTCAAGAAGCTTTCTTTCAGGCACTGGAAAGAGATGGAAGCGCTTATCAAACGAAAAAGGAGGGGGAGCGCCGTGCATCTTCCCGGAGGTATCGAGGTGACCAGGACCGAGCGCTCGCTTACTTTTACTCCAATATAATATAATCTTGATATAAAAATAATGTTTTGCTACAATGAGCAGGAAAACATGAGGTGTTATCATAATGAAAAAATCTGACGGAAAAGAAAAGAGAGAGTTAAAGCAATCCGGAACGAGAGGCAACCTTGTCATCTGGATATTCATAACCCTGGGCGTTTTCTATCTTTTGACAACATGGACGCAGACCCAGGAGAAGCCGGTTCAGGAATTGGCTTATTCGAAGTTTTTCGCGATCGTGGAAGACAACAAAAATACACAGATGATAAGGTCGTGCGTAAAGATCGAAAATATCGTCAGGGGCAGTTTCTCGAACGGAGCACGGTTTGTTGTAAATATCCCCGAGAACGACCAGGATCTGGTCAAGGGCCTGCGCGAGAACGTGCAGGATTTCGACGTCAAACCGCCGAAAACGCTGTGGACGAATCTGTTTTATTCGCTCGGTCCGATGCTGCTCTTCATCCTTTTCCTATGGTTATTTGTATATAGGGGCAGCGCCGCCGGCGGCGGCAGGATGTGGTCGTTTGGAAAGTCCAGGGCCGTTCTGGCTTCCGAAAGCAATAACAAAGTGACGTTTGAGGATGTGGCCGGCGTAGACGAAGCGAAAGCTGAATTGCAGGAAGTGATAGAGTTTTTGAAGGACCCAAAGAAATTTCAGAGGCTGGGGGGAAAGATCCCAAAGGGCGTGCTTCTTATGGGGCCTCCGGGCACAGGGAAGACGCTCCTGGCCAAAGCGGTTGCGGGTGAAGCGAATGTCCCGTTTCTTTCAATCTCCGGATCAGACTTTGTGGAGATGTTTGTCGGCGTCGGCGCCTCCCGCGTGCGCGATCTGTTTGAGCAGGCAAAGCGCTCGGCCAAACAGTCAGGCCGCGGCGCTATCATATTCATCGATGAGATAGACGCGGTGGGACGGCAGCGCTTCGCCGGAATCGGAGGAGGCCATGACGAGAGGGAGCAGACTTTGAACGCGCTCCTGGTCGAGATGGACGGTTTTAATACGCAGGAGGGGGTCATCCTCATAGCCGCCACCAACAGGCCCGATGTCCTCGACCCCGCGCTTTTGAGGCCCGGCAGATTCGATCGCCAGATCGTCATAGATAGGCCGGATATAGTAGGCAGGGAGAATATTCTAAAAGTCCACACCCGGAACATAAAACTTGATAAAGGCGTAAACCTGAACTCGCTGGC
Source organism: Candidatus Omnitrophota bacterium (assembly GCA_030691985.1). GTDB lineage: Bacteria > Omnitrophota > Gorgyraeia > 2-01-FULL-45-10 > 2-01-FULL-45-10 > JAUYDB01. The sequence continues at coordinate 8,472 of JAUYDB010000160.1, forward strand.
GAGGCAGACATCAGGGTTTTCCGGCGCGGACCTGGCAAACCTGGTAAACGAGGCCGCGCTCCTGGCCGCCCGGCGCAATAAAGAGTCGGTTACGATGTTAGAGCTGCAGGAGTCTATAGAGAGGGTGATGGCGGGGCCCGAGAGGAAGTCCAAGGTTATTTCAAAACATGAGAAGATAATAATTTCATATCATGAATCGGGCCACGCGCTCCTAGCGCTCGTCATACCCGGGGCGGATCCTCTGCATAAGGTCTCGATACTGCCGCGCGGCATGGCGCTTGGCTATACGATCAGGATGCCGACTGAGGACAGGTATATTGTTACCAGAGAGGAGCTCTTGGGAAGGATTACGGGCCTGCTCGGCGGCAGGGCGAGCGAAGAGCTGGTATTTAGCGAAATTTCGACCGGCGCGCAGAATGATCTCGAAGTCGCTACCGCGATCGCGAGAAAAATGGTGACCAGGTTCGGGATGAGTGAAAAGCTCGGGCACCTCACATTCGGCCATAAAGAGGAACAGATCTTTTTGGGCCGCGACATAATCGAAGAGCGTAACTACAGCGATCAGACAGCCCTCATGATAGATCTGGAGGTCCGTGTAATTATTGACAGCTGCTATAAACGCGCGAAGGGAGAGCTTGTAAGGCATAGAGACGGGCTGAAGCTTCTCGCGGAGAAGCTGCTTGAAAAAGAAGTAATGGAGGTCGAGGAGATTAAAACGCTTCTTGGGTTTAAGGATGAAGACAAAAAAGGAATTGACCCTTCCGGCCAGGGGCAGGATACAAAAATCCCAACTTGATATAGATGCCTGCGGGTTTCACCTTGCCTTCAGCAAGAAAACTTATGTGATGGGCGTCCTGAATGTGACTCCGGATTCATTTTCAGACGGAGGAAGGTTCTTTGATAAGAGAAGAGCCCTTCGGCGCGGCCTCGAAATGGCGCGCGAAGGCGCCGGTATCATAGATGTCGGCGGAGAGTCAACGCGGCCCGGCGCGCGGGATGTGAGCTTCGCCGAGGAGATCGACCGTGTCGTTCCCGTCATAATGTGCCTTGCCAAAGAGCTTGGTGTGCCTATATCGGTTGATACGCGTAAAGCCAAAGTCGCGGAGGAGGCTATTAAGGCCGGGGCCAGCATCGTGAATGATGTTTCGGGGCTCAGGCATGACAGAAAGATGGGGCCCGTCGTGGCGGGAAGCGGAGCGGTTTTAATAGCGACGCACATGAAGGGCGCGCCGCAGGACATGCAAAGAAACCCCGTATATCGGAATTTGATCAAAGACGTGATCTCAGGGTTACGGGAATCCATCCGTCTTGCGCGGCTTTGCGGAATCGATGAGAATAAAATTATAATAGATCCGGGAATAGGATTCGGAAAGGCCGTATGGCACAACCTGGAAATCCTGAACAGGCTGGACGAATTTAAGGCCCTGAGGCGTCCTATATGCGTTGGGACGTCGCGAAAATCTTTTATAGGAAAAGTGCTCAACATCGACGATACCGGCATGAGGATGGCCGGCACTATCGCGACATCGGTTGCGGCCATTTTAAACGGCGCGAACATCATACGGGCCCATGACGTAAAAGAGGCGCGCGAGGCCGCGGCCATGGCCGATGCAATTTTGAAGGCAGGGGCAAATTAAATGGCAATCCTGAACAATTGGAAGATAGTTTTAGAGGTCATAATTTTATGGTATGTCATATATATGACGCTTCTCTTTGTAAAGGGGACGCGCTCCGAACAGCTTCTGAAAGGGCTTCTCATTATCGGTTTGATTTTCATCCTGAGTCAGCAGTTCGGCCTGGATGCGATAACCTGGGTGCTGACACGGCTTTTACCGATATCGGTTATCGCTCTCGTGATAGTTTTTCAACCGGAATTGAGGCGCGGCCTTGCGCAGTTAGGCAGGTTCGGAATACGGGAAGAGAATGCTAATGTGGTAGACGAGATAGCGCATGCGGTAAACGGGCTGTCGGCAAAAAGGCAAGGAGCGCTCATCGTTATTGAGAGGGAGTACGGACTTAAAAGTTATATCGAGAGCGGCACGCTTCTGGACGCAAAGGTTACAAATTTTCTTATCGTATCCATATTTATGCCGCAGTCGCCGCTTCATGACGGCGCTGTCATTATCCGGTCCGGCAGGATCGCCGCGGCAGGATGCGTGCTGCCGCTTCCTGAAGACGAAAAACAACTGCCAAAACCGTTCGGCATGCGTCATCGGGCCGCCATAGGCATCAGCGAAGAGACCGACGCGGTTTGCGTGGTCGTGAGCGAGGAGACGGGCGCAATTTCTGTGTCCGAGGGCGGAAAGTTGACGCACGATATGAGTAAAGACGATCTCGCAAAGACCCTTAAAAACATGCTTTATAATCCTATTAAGAGGATGCCGCTCGGTATAAGATCAAGACTGGTGTATGAGAAGAGAAACAGAGGTTAATCATGCTCCAATATTTAAGACGTTTTTTTACGGATAAAATTGGCATGAAGTGCATCGCGCTCATCCTGGCGCTTGCGCTCTGGTTCTACGTGGTAGGCGAACTGAATAAAGGCAGCGAGGAGGAGAAGCGATTTTTGAACACGTTGCTTCCGCGGGAGGAAGCGATTGCCAAGAAATTAACGATAAAGCCGATATTTGTCGGGAAATTGCGGCAGGGATATACGATCGAAGGCGCAAAGATTGTTGTGGTGCCGGAGTACTGTATTGTGGTGGGAACCCGCGAGCTTCTAAACAAAATAAAATTTGCCTACACACTGCCGATTGATGTGAACGGCGCGTCTAAGTCATTTATGAAACCGGTTCCTCTCAACCCTATAGCGCCGGGAATTTACATGGAAGAGACTCTTGTTGAGGTTACGGTCCCGATCACGCGCGAAAATTAGAAATATTATGCCGAAGCTGGGAGTCAACATAGACCACGTTGCCACTTTGAGGGAGGCGAGAAAGACGTATGAGCCTGACCCGGTCGAAGCAGCCCGGATTTGTGAAAAGGCAGGATGTGATTCGATTGTATGCCATCTGCGCGAGGATAGGCGCCACATAAAAGATGCGGATGTGGCTGCGCTGCGCAGGATGGTTAAAACGAGGCTGAATCTTGAGATGTCTGTTTCGAAAGATATTGTGGAGATCGCGTGTAAAGTTGGGCCTGAGCAGGCGACGCTCGTTCCGGAACGCAGGCAGGAGGTCACGACCGAAGGAGGCCTTGACGTAAAGAAAAATCTGAGAACCATTGCGTCGGTTGTGTCCAGGCTCAAAGCCAGCAATATAGACGTGAGCCTCTTTATAAATCCTGTGAAGGCCCAAATCGATGAATCCGTAAGGGCGGGGGCCGGTATAATAGAGCTGCATACGGGTGAATATGCCAACGCGAAATCCGAATCCGCGCGGCGAAAAGAACTGGTTGTGTTAAAACGCGCTGTTGAATACGCCTTATCGCGCGGGGTCTTCGAGGTGAATGCCGGGCACGGGCTTAATTACGAAAACGTAAAAAGCGTTGCTATGATAAACGGGATAAACGAGCTCAACATCGGACATTCCATAATTGCGCGCTCTATATTTTGCGGGTTGGGCACCGCGATAGAAGAGATGCTGGAACTTATCAGATGATATTTGGAACCGGCGTGGATATAGTCGAAGTTTTCAGAATGAAAAATGCCGTAAATAAATGGGGAGACGGTTTCTTAAAAAAGGTCTTCACGGATAAAGAGATAGGGTATTCCAATTCGAGGAGGTTTGCTCACCAGCATTTTGCGGCGCGGTTTGCCGCGAAAGAGGCTGTTATAAAGGCGTTCGGTCAGCCGCGTAAATTTCCGGTAAATTGGACAGACATAGAGGTGCTGAACGATAAAGAGGGGAAGCCCATAATAGAATTTCACGGCGACGCGCTCAGGTTAAAGAAGGCTAAGAGAGTCAATGAGGTTATCGTGAGCATGTCGCATTCAAAGAATTACGCGATAGCGAACGCCATACTTTTAAAGAGGAATGGATGATTGCAATAAATGAACTTATAGCCGGTTTCCCGAAAAGATCCAGGGACGCGAGCAAAGGCGATTTCGGCCATGTCCTCGTTATTGCCGGATCCGCAGGGTACACCGGCGCGGCATATCTTGCGAGCCAGGCAGCTTTATTGTCCGGATGCGGCCTCGTTACGCTTGCTATCGGCAGGAGCCTGTATGAGGTGATGGCAGCGAAGCTCACTGAGGTGATGGTGAAACCGTTCTTCGAGACTAGAGATTTTTCTCTGAGCCTTATGGCGGAGAAGGAAGTCTTGAACTTTTCGCAAAAATGCAGTTCGGTCGCCATAGGCCCCGGCATCTCACAAAATAAGGAGACGCAAGGTCTCGTAAGAAATTTAGCCGCCAAGATCGCCAAACCGATGATCCTCGATGCCGACGGCATAAACGCGTTTGCAGGCCAGGCGGATATTTTGAAAAACGCTAAAGCGCCGTTAGTCCTTACGCCGCATCCGGGCGAGATGTCGCGGCTGATCGACAAAGATAAAGATGAGATCCAAAAGAACAGAAAAGCAATTGCGCTCGAGTTCGCGGCCAAGTATAATACCATCCTGGTTTTAAAAGGTTTTAACACGGTAGTGGCGGATCCGGGCGGAAAGATTTATGAAAATCAAACCGGAAATGCCGGCATGGCTACCGGCGGCACGGGTGATATTTTAACCGGCATCATCGCGAGTTTCATAGGGCAGGGCGTTGAGCCATTCGCCGCGTCCGCGCTCGGCGTTTATTTTCACGGCATGGCCGGTGACATAGCGGTGAAAGAAAAAGGCGTCCTAAGCCTTATAGCAACTGATCTTTTATATAAATTACCTGAAGCATTGAAAGTGTTGGGATAAGATGCTGGGGTAGCTCAATTGGCAGACCATCGCATTTGTAATGCGAATGTTGAAGGTTCGATTCCTTTCCCCAGCTCCAATTTCGCAGTTTTTTTGTTTAAATAAAATCGGTTACAGTGGTGAGGTACCAAAGTGGCCAAATGGATCAGGCTGTAAACCTGACGGCGCAAGCCTTCGGTGGTTCGAATCCACCCCTCACCACCAACTGAAAAGATGTTTCGCATAACCGATAGTAATATCAGGGAGTTGTGCGAAATTGAGGTTTTAGATTTCAATAAGAAACCGGCTGAGTTAGCGCTTGAGCCGGTTTTCTAACGTAAATGAGAAAACTTAGTCAAAACCGACCCCTCCAATAAGGCTGCAAAACTTCCAATTATTTTATACAGAGAGTCCTTTCGTTACCAAAATTTATCGGGCGGCTCGGGCCGAAATACCTTCGATAATGCACACCGTAATATATTTTGCCTCTGGTAATATTATATGATATATTAATATCACTGGGAGGTTACCCTCGGCTCATACGAGAGGGACCTCAATTAATTTTATAACGAAAAAACGAGGATTATAATATATTCAAGGGATTAGGTAGATTTAGGGGATTTTTTTTGCGAAAAAGACCAGGAAGCAACTATAAAAAATGAAAACGAAAAAACCTGTATTGAGAAATAAAGTCCGGAACGGGGAGCGGGTACGTCTTGAGGGGGTAATACAGCAACAAGCCGATAAACTCAAGATTAAAAACGGGCAATTAAGGAATGGAATAAAGAAACAAAAAGGCGCAGAAAAGCAGATCCACATAGATACTACCTTAATACGAAAGAAGGAGATGGAGATCGCTAAACAGCGCGAGGAGCTTTTGCACGTCACCAGGGTAGGAAAGCTTGCGGAGTTTGTCTCTTCGCTTGCCCATGAAATCAGCCAACCCCTTACGGCCATTCTCTCATACGCTCAAGCTGCCCAACGCATGCTCGAAGGGAGAGAGCCTAAAATTAAGGAGATCCTTCAGCATATTGTTAGTGATGATCAGCGGGCGACTGAGGTTATCCAGCGGATGCGCTCATTGTTAAAGAAGAGTAAGTCTGAAATAGTGCCTCTGGATATTAATAATCTGATTAACGAAACCATTATCCTTATTGCAACAGATGCCGCCATAAGGAGCAACGTCATTAAAACTGAACTAGATGGAGCTCTTCCGCTTGTGCACGGTGACCGGATACAATTACAACAGGTTCTTCTTAATCTTATCAGTAATAGTTTTGATGCCTTGGAGAGCCGCAAAGGTGTCCGCGAAATCTTGATCCGCACATCACGTAAAAGTCCCGGCACGATTGTCGTGGAGGTGAAAGATTCCGGATGCGGCATTCCTGCACGAGATATGCCCAAACTCTTCGCTCACTTTTTTACGAGCAAGCCGGATGGTCTGGGTATGGGGTTGTCTATCAGCCGTTCCATTGTTGAGTCGCATGGCGGCCGGCTGGACGTAAAGAATAATCCTGATCGTGGCGCCACCTTTTGTTTCACCATTCCTATCGGCACGAAGGATGCCTAATGAATAAGCGCAAGCCGCTTATCTATGTCGTTGATGACAACGTCTCTATATGCAGGGCCCTAACCTTATTGTTGAAATCACATGGGTTTAAAGTTGAAACGTTCACGCATGCTCGCTCCTTCCTAGCATTTAAGCACCTTAAATTGCCATCGTGTTTAGTCTTGGATATTCAGCTGCCGGATATCAATGGGCTTGCCTGTTGAGGGTCTGCAGAAAGGAAAACCATGACGCAGAAAGATAAAACTAAAGAAGAATTTATCGAGGAAATAAAGCTCCTGCAAAAGCGGATAGCGGAACTTGAGAAAACGGACACCGAGCGCAAGGAAGCCAATGGGGAATTAAATGCATCGGAAGAAAGGTATCGGAGTCTCTTCATATCGAGAAACCCATCAACCCTGACACATTCAGAAGCCAAATCGAAAAGTATCTGAAAACCCAGCCCGCGGGCGAAGGGAGTGAATCATGACCATTCTCATTGTGGACGATAACGAGCCGAATCTCTGCCTACTCCAGGTTATCCTGAGCGGAAACGGGTATCAGGTTGTCAGTGCCGCCAATGGTGCCGAGGCGCTGGCCAAGGCGCGGCAGAATCCGCCGGCCCTGGTCGTCAGCGACATCCTGATGCCGGTGATGGACGGGTTCACCTTGTGCCGTGAATGGAAGAAAGACGAACGTCTGCGGCAAATCCCGTTTGTTTTCTACACTGCGACCTACACCGACGAGCACGATCGGGAGTTCGCACTCAGTCTTGGCGCGGAGCAATTTCTCGTCAAACCGGTGGAGCCGAAGGTCTTCATGCGAACGATTCTGGAAGTCATCCAGCAAGTCCAGCGTCCGCCCACTGCGCCGACCCGCGTGCCGATCGAAGCGCCGCAGCAAGAGGAAGTCGGCTATCTGAAACAATACAACGAGGTGCTCATCCGTAAGCTAGAAGCGAAGATGGAGCAGTTGGAGCAGGTCAACCGCGAACTGGAGCGCGACATCACCGAGCGCAGGAAGGCGGAAGCGGAATTGAAAAAATCTGAACAGGAATTGCGCGAAGATAAATTGCTTTTGGAACAGAAGAACTTAACTCTGGCGGAATTAATAGAGCATATAGAAAGGACTAAGGATAAGACAAAAGAAGATATAGCGATAAATGTGGAAGAATTCATAACGCCGATTTTAAAGAAACTAAAAATAAAAGGTGCCTTACCTAAATATATTAAACTGCTCGAGCATCATTTGAAG
>JAUYDB010000027.1 GCA_030691985.1 Candidatus Omnitrophota bacterium
TAGTTTTATTTTTCCTATACGCTACACGCTATACGCTAAACGCTAAAACGTTTCGTATCCCTTCATAAAAGCGCGGACCATAGCAAAAGATTTCGGCACATATTCCAGCTCTTCTTCCTTCCCTTCATATTCGATATTGAAAAACCCGCGGTAATTGGCGTCTTTCAATATCCTGAATATCCTGTCGAAATCGAACTCCAGTTCCTTGCCGTCTTTGGAAAGCTTGTGTATCTTGCAGTGCATATGCGTCGCGTACGGCATGGACTTCTTAAGGGCCGCATACATATCCGGATCCTGATAATTGCCCGTATCGAGGTTCAACTTCACCCAGAGAGAGTTTACCTCTTCGAGCAATTTGTGAGTTTCGACCGACGTCGGAAGATAGCCTCCGCCGTTATGCGATTCTATCGCGAGCGTCACTCCTTTTTTTGCGGAATACGCCGCGCATGCCTTTATGCTATTTACAACTTTAGGCCATAGCTGGGCGTGCTTCTCTTTCGGCGCCCATCCGGCGAATATCCTCAAATTAGGTGAACCAAGGACGTATGCGACGTCTGTCCATTTATTGATCTTATCGACTTCGCATTTTTCGTCTGATTCCCTGTCTTTTCCAAAACTGTTTCCGGGCGATACGGCGGAGATGGTAATTTGCAGGTCAGTGGCGAGTTTCTTAATCTTCAACAGATAGTCCATATCCTCAAGCAGAACGGCGGGATCCGGGTGTTTAAAGTGGCCATCTATAATATCGATTCCGCCTATTTTAAGCTCGTCGGCGCAGACATGCAGCAGCCTTTCCAGAGTAAGCTTACCCGCCGCGAAAGTCCTGTTGTATGACCATGTGCAGAGTCCTAATTTCATTCGTGGAATCTCCTTGTTTAGCGTTTAGCGTGTAGCGTTTAGCGGATAGGAAAAATAAAACTATACGCTATACGCTAACCGCTATCCGCTAAAAAGTATCGACTTACTGTCACCTGACTTTTACCCACTTCCCCGCCTTATTCGACTCATACGCCGCTGTAATGACGCGCATCGTTTCGCGGCCCTCTTCGCCGGAGACGAAAGGCTTCTCTTTATTTATCACGCAGTCTATAAAATAGTGCACGGCGTTCTCCCAACCGCTGCCCCCTCCGATCTCGGGATAAATATCTTCGAGCGTGCAGTTCGGGTCATCGCCCTTGCCTGTTTTCGCTATAACGACCTTCACCGGCTTCTCCTGGCCGATCGCGGTCATCATCTTGCCCTTTGAGCCATAAGTGTTTGTCATGACCTCGTAGGGCCTCGTCGTCCAGCTGCACTCGATCTCGCCTTTTGAACCATCCTCGAATTTGAAAAGGACCGTGGCGTTATCGTCAACTTTTACGGGTTTTTCGATCGTGCGTATAGTCGCGAAGACCTCCGCGATCGGTTTTCCGGCAAACCACCTGATGAGGTCTGTGATGTGGACGCCGATGTCTATCATCGCGCCACCGCCGGACTTCTTCTTGTCGTAGAACCAGTGGGCCTTGCCTTCTGACCAGTATTCCGGGCCGGCATGGCCGATACGGCCCCGCACGTTATGGATCTTGCCTAAAATGCCAGAATCGATTATCTTCTTCGCCGCCTGATGGACCGGGTCGAACCTCTG
>JAUYDB010000084.1 GCA_030691985.1 Candidatus Omnitrophota bacterium
TCTCCCCCTTCGGGGGAGAGGAAATTATGAGGGAATCCCCTCTCCCCTTTAGGGGAGAGGGCAAGGGTGAGGGGTAGGCAAAGATCGAATCTCGAAACGTGTTTCCCCTCGAGACTCACACTCTAATTTGGACACGAGTGAAATTAAATGATAAATAAAAAGATCGGCATTATCGGATGCGGGAACATGGGGGAGGCGCTATTGAGCCGCCTGTCGAATGTCCTCGAGAAGAGCGTGTCATTGATGGTCAGCGAAACTGACACGGCGCGAAGAGATTATATACGTTCCAGGTACAGGATAATCGTTGAGACGGACAATAACGCCGTTGTCAAATACTCGGATATAATAATCCTCGCCGTAAAACCAAAGGATTGCGACATGGTATTGAAAGAGGAGGTATGTTGCGGTATTTCAAAGGATAAGATTCTCGTCTCTATTGTTGCCGGGATCACCACCGGATATATCGAAAGCGTGATCGGTAAAGGCATTCCCGTCATACGGGTCATGCCGAACATGGCGGCTGTTATAGGTGAGGCTATATCCAGCATAAGCATGGGCAGCGCCGCGCGCCCCGAACACGCCGTTATGGTGAAAGAGATATTTTCTACTATCGGCGACGTTGTTGAAGTCGATGAGAAGTTAGTCGATGCGGTGACCGCTTTGAGCGGAAGCGGGCCGGCATATTTTTTCTGTCTGATGGAGGCCATGATTGAGGCCGGCGAAAAATTTGGATTGGACAAGCAGACCGCGCGGCGCCTTGTGGCGAAAACAGCGCTTGGCAGCGCCAGGTTGCTTGAGGCGCTAAAGGAAGATCCCGGCGCTTTAATAAAAAAAGTGGCGTCAAAAGGCGGAACGACGGAAGCCGCTTTAAAGGTCTTTAAGGCGAAGGGTTTTAAGCGTATCATTAAAGACGCTGTCAATTCAGCGCGCAAACGCTCAAAAGAGCTTTCGAGGAGGTAGATACATGTTCGTAGCGGGCAATTTCATTGCGGCGATAGCTACCATATTGGACTATATCCTTACGATAGCAAACTGGCTTATAATAATACGGGCGCTTATAAGCTGGGTTAATCCCGACCCGTTCAACCCGATAGTCCAGTTATTGCACAAGACGACTGATCCGATCCTGGCGCCGTTTCGAAGGATAATTCCCATGTATAATGCGGGGCTCGATCTCTCGCCTATATTCGCGCTAATATTCATATGGTTTTTGAAATTATTTCTTATCAGGACGCTGTTTGGACTTGCGATGAGGATGGCGTAAATATTAAAAGGAGAAGCCATGGAAGGCAAGGTCGGCATTATAGGCGGCAGCGGTTTTTACGCGATGGAAGGTATAAAGAAGGTCAGGGCCGTTAGGGTGCCTACACCTTTCGGCGAGCCTTCAGACGACTTTATAGCCGGCTCGCTGGAGGGTAGAGATGTAGTTTTTTTGGCGCGCCACGGAAAAAGCCACATGATCTCGCCTTCAGAGATAAATTATCCGGCGAATATTTACGGCATGAAGAAACTCGGGGTTGACCGGATAATATCCGTATCCGCCTGCGGCAGCCTTAAGGAAGAGATTAAGCCGCTTGATATAGTGATACCGGACCAGTTTGTGGACAGGACCAATCAGGCGCGCAGGATGACGTTCTTTGGTGAAGGCGTCGTGGCGCATTGCCCGTTTGCCGAGCCGGTCTGTCCCGATCTGGCGAAGGCGCTTTACGATGCCGGGTGCGCATCCGGCGCGAGCATGCGTCTCGGCGGAACATATCTTAACATGGAAGGCCCGCAGTTTTCCACTAAGGCGGAATCGAAGCTTTACCGTTCGTGGGGTATGGATATCATAGGCATGACCAACATGGCGGAGGCAAGGCTTGCCCGCGAAGCCGAGATTTGCTATGCGACGCTCGCCTGCGTAACCGATTATGATTGCTGGCACATGGATGAGTCGCAAGAATCTGTTACGGTTGAGATGATAGTCGCTAATCTTTTGAAGAATGTTGAGACATCCAGGAATATAGTGAAGGCCGTCCTGCCGAAACTCGGGTTTGAGCGAAGATGCGCCTGCGCGTCGGCCCTAAAAGACGCTATCATAACCAGGCCGGATGCGATAACGAAGGCGGTCAGGAAGAGGCTGGAGCCGATCATCGGTAAGTATGTGAACTGCTCAAAATGAAACTGCGCGTTCCGTAGGATGTTGGAAATAGGATGTAGGATGTCTGTGGTGTCGACCTCACAGACGTCCCGCGTCCTACGTCCCACGTCCTACGGAGAGCGTAGATTTAGGTAAACATGGACTATAAAGCGACGCTGAATCTGCCGAGGACCGACTTCCCGATGAAGGCGGACCTGCCAAGGCGCGAACCTGAGATATTGAGGCAGTGGGAAGAGGCAGGCCTTTATGGAAAGGTGAGGAAGAAATATAAGGGCAGGGACAAATTTATATTGCACGATGGCCCGCCGTATGCGAACGGCAATATTCACATGGGCCATGCCCTGAACAAGATACTCAAGGATATCGTAATTAGATATAAGACTATGCGCGGCTATGACGCGCCGTACGTTCCGGGATGGGATTGCCACGGACTGCCGGTAGAGCACCAGCTATTTAAAGAACTGAAGATGACGAAATATGACATAGACCAGGTAAGTTTTCGCAAAAAGGCATACGACTATGCCATGAAATATGTGGCTATACAGAAGGGAGAGTTTAAGCGGCTCGGCATACTGGGAGAATGGGATAACCCATAGCTTACCATCTCAAAAAATTATGAAGCCGAAATCATCCGATCTTTCGGACGCCTCGTCGAGAAGGGGTACATATATAAAGATCTGAAACCTGTCAACTGGTGCACAACCTGCGAGACTGCCCTGGCTGAGGCGGAAGTCGAATACGAGGACAAGGCCTCTTTTTCAGCGTATGTCAAATTCGAATCGGTCCATGACGGCCTCCCGGCCTTTTTTTTGATCTGGACTACTACGCCATGGACTCTGGTCGCCAATGTTGCGATCGCGGTCCATCCGAACTTTGACTATTGCCTGGTCGATATCCGGGGTCCGGCCTTTAAAGGAGAGCGCTTTATGTTGGCAAAAGACCTTCTTGACCGGACGATGGAAAAAATAGGCGTAAAGGACTTCAAGGTTTTAAAAACAATCAAGGGAAAGGAACTGGAAGGGTCGGAGGCACGCCACCCGTTCTGCGACAGAAAGTCCATGGTGGTACTGGCGGAATATGTTTCGATGAAGGACGGCTCGGGCTGTGTTCATACGGCGCCCGGGCACGGCCGGGAAGACTATATGACAGGTAAAAAATACAATCTTCCCGTGATAATGCCTGTGGACTCGAAGGGAAGGTTTGACAATTCCGCCGGCGAATTTACCGGCATGGAAGTTAATAAAGCGAACAAGGCCATAATGGAAAAGTTGAAATCTTCAGGCAGTCTCGTACATGAAGAAGAGATACGCCATTCTTATCCTCATTGCTGGCGCTGCAAAAGGGCGATCATATTCAGGGCAACCGAACAGTATTTTCTTAAGATAGACCACGACGACTTAAGGAATAAGATGCTTGGCGCGATCACTCAGGAGATAGGCTGGATACCGCAGACTGGCCAATCGAGGATATCGGCTATGGTCAAGAACCGTCCGGATTGGTGCCTATCAAGACAGAGATACTGGGGAGTTCCAATAATAGCGTTTTATTGTAAAAATTGCGGACAGGTCATGCTCGATCCGAAGGCTATAGAGCATGTAGCGTCGTTGGTGGATAGAGAAGGTTCGGGCGCATGGTTTTCAAGGAAAGAGGAAGATCTATTGGCCAAAGGCGCTAAATGCGCAAAATGCGGCGGGGGAAATTTCGTAAAAGAAACCGATATCATTGATGTATGGTTCGATTCCGGCGTGAGCCATCAGGCGGTTCTGAAGAGAAACAGGGATCTGAAATACCCGTGTGAGCTGTATCTGGAGGGTTCCGACCAGCACCGCGGATGGTTCCAGTCAGCGCTGATAAGCGCGATGGCGATAGATGGCGTCGTCCCGTATAAGAGCGTATTGACACACGGATTCGTCGTGGACGGCGATGGCAAGAAGATGTCAAAATCCACGGGAAATGTCATAACGCCTGAAGAGGTTATGAAGCGTTACGGCGCCGATATATTAAGGCTGTGGGTTTCCTCCAGCGATTACGCGGAGGATGTGAGATTGTCGGAAGAGATACTGAAGCGGCTTTCCGACGCATACAGGAAGATAAGGAATACATACAAATATTTATTAAGCAATCTTTATGATTTCGCACCGGCGAATAATCGCATTTCACATGATAAGATGCTTGAGATAGACAGGTGGATCCTGTCGAGAGTATCAACCTTGATAAAGGGCGCCTCACTTAATTACGAATCTTATGCCTTTCACAAAGTTTACAGGGACATATACCAATTTTGTGTATACGAAGTTTCTTCGGTGTACCTCGATATCCTTAAGGACAGGATGTATACATTCAAGGCGGATTCCTTAGAGCGAAGATCCGGCCAGAGCGCAATGTATGAGCTTTTGCTGTGCCTGCTCAAGATAATGGCCCCCATACTTACGATCACGACCGAAGAGGTGTGGAGCTGCCTGAAGATCGCAGGAAAGGCCGACTCTATACATTTAGAAGCTTGGCCGGACGACAATTGCCAGAGATGGCTCGACAAGGCTCTGGATGACAAATGGGCGGCCCTTATAAATCTTAGGGAAACCGTCCTGAAGAAACTGGAGGAGAAGAGACAGGTTGGCGTGATAGGCTCGAGCCTTGAGGCGCGCGTTACACTGGCCGTAAAGGACGAAGCCATGAGGAAGCTGTTGAATGAAAATAAGGATATTCTGCGGTATCTCTTCATAGTCTCGCAGGCAGAATTTAAAAATACGCCGGAGGATGTTATCGATATTCAGAAGGCGAAAGGCGCAAAGTGCCAGAGATGTTGGAACTATAGCGAGGAGGTCGGAAGCGACAGTTCACACCCGACCCTATGCGAGAGGTGCGTTAAGTCTATATGAAGAAATCGTAGATCACAGACCATTTAGTCCATGGTCCATAGAAAAGGAGTAACAAAATGGCAAAAAAGACCAAGGCGGCAAAAGCGAAGAAAATTTCCGGGGCGAAAAGAAACGCAAAAATAAAAAAGATGCCCAAGGATGAGCTAAAAAAATATAAAGAGCAATTGCTCGCGGAGAGAAAAAAAGTGGAAGGCGATATCTCTCACATAGCGGAGAATACCCTTCATAAGTCCAAGAGAGACGCGTCGGGCGATCTCTCCGGTTATTCGTATCACATGGCCGATATGGCGAGCGATGATTACGACAGGGATTTTTCGCTCGGCAGGGTTACGGACGAGCAGAAGGTCCTCTACGCTATAGATGAGGCCTTGAAACGAATAACGGATGGGGCGTATGGCTTGTGCCTGCAGTGCGATAAACCGATATCGAAAAATCGCCTGAAGGCCTTACCTTATACAGAGCTCTGTATAGATTGCCAGAAGAAGACTGAGAGTAAATGACTTTTCTGGCAGCGGCCTTCATATTTATATTAGATCGGCTGACAAAAGTTATAGCGATGAGCTGCCTTGTCCATGGACAGCCGGTAGAAGTCCTGCGAAACATCTTCCGCATCACTCTCGTATTAAATACAGGCACCGCCTTCGGCCTGTTCAAAGGTAAAGTAGCTGTATTTTCGGGCATATCCGTCAGTGTCATCGTCTTTATAGTAGTTTATATACTTAGGAACAAAAAAGCTGGAATAATATTATCGTTAGCGCTTGGACTTATACTTGGCGGAGCCTCCGGAAATCTGTTCGACAGGATAAGATTCGGATATGTGATAGATTTTTTGGACTTCGGTATCTGGCCGGTGTTTAACCTCGCGGACTCGGCGATAACGACCGGTGTCGCGATCCTTGTTTTGAGACTTTTATGGCTTCGTAAAGTTAAATAAGGTAAGTTATGCACCCAATCCTGATAAAGATCGGCCCTGTAGCGGTATATTCCTACGGTGTTATGGTTAGTCTCGGAGCGGGCCTCGCGGCTTTCCTTATCTATAGACGCGCCGGTGAGTTGGGTTTCGCCAAAGACAGGGTTATAGATCTTGTCGTCCTGCTGTTAATGTCAGGCATCGTCGGCGCGAGGCTCTTCTATGTAACGCTTAACCTGCCGTATTACGCTACCAACATCTTTGAGATTTTCGATTTGACCAAAGGCGGCCTTGTCTGGTATGGCGGATTCTTAGCCGCCCTATCTGCCTTGATATGGTATACGGTAAAGCGCAGACTGAACTTCTGGGTTTTGGCCGATCTTATGGTTCCGTATCTGGCACTGGCCCAGGCGTTCGGCCGGATAGGTTGTTTTTTGAACGGCTGCTGTTATGGTATCGAAGCGCCGCGCGGGCATCCTCTTGGAGTAACCTTCCCTCAAGATTCTCATATATTGCGGTATCCCACGCAGCTATATTCGTCTTTAGTGCTTTTGTTGATTTTTGTTCTCTTGCGGATCTGGCAGGACAATAGGCGGTTCGTCGGAGAGATATTTTTAGGTTATTGCATATTGTATGCTGCGAAACGGTTCCTGATGGAATTTTTAAGAGGCGATAATCGGAAGGTTTTTGCCGGCCTTACGATATTCCAGATAATAAGTATTGCAGTACTTACGGCTGCCTTATCAATCTTTATCTACAAGACGGCGCTATGGAAAAAGAAGATTTCAGCTTTGAGGTGATAGGCCTCGATAAGGGTAACAGGCTCGATAAATTTCTTACCGCGAAGTTCTGCGGAAAATTTTCCAGGTCCTTTATCCAGAAGCTTATAAAAGAAAACGGCGTTCTCGTGAACGGGGCGCCCGCCAAGAGCCATCACAAGATATGCGGCGGTGAATCGATAAAAATTTTCATCCCCAAGCCTGTCCAGTCTTCGATAAAGGCCGAAGCAATTCCGCTGGATATCGTATACGAAGACGAGGATCTGGCGGTTATAAACAAACCTCAAGGCATGGTCGTTCATCCGGCTCCGGGCAATTACGACGGCACATTGGTGAACGCGCTTCTCTGGCACTGTAAAAACCTCTCAGGCATAGGAGGGGTCCTGAAGCCTGGGATAGTTCATCGTATAGATAAGGGCACTTCAGGCCTTCTCGTAGTAGCGAAAACAGACCTCGCGCACAAAGAGCTGGCAAAACAGTTCAAGCTGAAGACAGTGAAGAAAATATACATTGCCATGGTAAAGGGGATAGTCCAGTTAGATAACGGGATCATAGAGCTTCCCATAGGCAGGTCAACCCGTGACCGGAAGAAGATGGCCGTGAAATTCGATAATTGTAAAGACGCTGTAACGCAATACAGGGTTTTGGAGAGGTTCGCTGACGCCACGCTTTTGGAAATTATTTTGACTACCGGGAGGACTCATCAGATAAGAGTCCACATGGCTCATATCGGGCATCCGTTGCTGGGCGACGCGAAATACGGGACGAGAGGCGGCATGGGAAGGACTGCGTTACATGCCAAGACGCTTGGTTTTACACATCCTGCAACAAAGAAGCGCGTGGAATTTACAAGCGAACTTCCGGAGGATATGCAGAAGCTGATAGCCAGTCAATCCTGTGATTCTAATCGCGCATTGGAATAGTAAGAGCGTGGTATGAAATCAAAATGTGATAGACTATTTTTCGGCAATCATTAAGGAGAGCTGCTTTTTTTATGCAGACTGAAAAACGCAGTAACGCAAGATTCGACTTACGCGATATGGACGTGCTCATCACAGGCGTCTCGAAAGACGCATCGGCAAAAGGAAAGAATATAAGCGCCAGGGGCATGGGTCTTGAGATAGAGGATGATTCGGGAATAGAGGCTGGCAAGGAAGAGCGCCTCACCTTTAACGTAGTCGGCCCTTACGGCGCCGTATGTAATGCTGAAATTTCAGGATTAGTAAAGTGGAAAATTCCCGGGGAAAAAACATCTTGCTTTGGCATTCATATCTGTGATTTAAACTCTGAGGCGCGGGAATTCATTTCACGGTTGACGGCTGAGAAAGAGATCTCCGAAATAAGGAAGCTCGAGCTTGGAGCGCGTAATGCCGAGATAAGGCAGCATGGCGGTAATGCCCTCAATATTACGCTTGGAATGATAACCGCCGCCATAATGGGCCTGGGGCTGAGCCTTGCGCAGTTAAAGTATATGTATCTCCTGCCGCTGCTAGTAATCCAGATGGGCTTCGAGCTCTATAAGCTGGAACTTAAACAGATCAGGCGGCTTGGCAGCTACATCAGGTGTTTTATAGAAGAAGAGGTTAAGGATCTCAAATGGGAGAACCATCTCTATATTTTCCGTTCTCTTTCCCACGCCATTCAGCCCTATAAAGATAAAGATAAATTCTTCACTCTCGGCTATTATTATACGGCTGTGTGGTTATCGATGATAGCTCTCGTTTTAGAGTTTACGAACATATCTTTCAGCCAGGACAGACGCAGCGACTTCTGCTATGTGTCGGTATATAGCATCATCTGTCTTTACTGGGTCTTTTACAGGATATCCAGGATACGCGAAGAGAGCAGGGATTATGAAGGCGGAGAGCGCGTGGATAAAGACATGTTCAACCTCTGGCGGCACGTCAGAGACACGGAGGAAGGTTTTTGCAGGTGTAAAGGCCATTTTGACGAACTATTGGAAGCGCTTTGGCAGAGAGACATACCACCCGATTTTGGCAGGGAGCGTATGTACAATTCCCGAGAAAATAAAAGCGCCGATAACGGATGCTTCCATCGGAAGAATTGCCCGGCGTTTAAAGTATTTAATAAAATAAAGGAGCGGATACAAAAGGGCGACAACGTGCCGCTTCATTCCAATTCATTCTTTCAAATTAAATGGGTGGCGGCCCTATTCACCTTCGGCCTCATTACCGCGATACTTTTTGTGGGTAGGCAGGACGTAATGCGATATCTGGAATCGAAGCCTTATTTAGAGCCGTTTATATGGTTTTTTGCTTATTTTTGGCTGTCTCCGTTCCTTGTTTTGGGCGCTATATTACGGTGCGCGAAGGTGCGGATAAAGAGGGTATATTGGGCTGAAAAGCCGTTTTTTAATGCGGGCAGGGTAGTAAAGATGGATGACGTAACGCATGATCTTTCGGATGAAGAAGAGGAGCTATTCCCGATGGACTATGTTGAGACCAAATCCGTCGCTTTATTCGCATGGGTTTTTCACTATGGATGGGACAAGACGTGGGTGCGCGAGAAAGGCATATGGTGCGTCAGCTTCTTCGGCATGACGCTATTTAAAAGAGAGGATATAAAAGATTTTATATCAGAACGATGGATTGCTGCATGAATCTTTTAACCTGGAAAAGGGGACAGGCATATTT
>JAUYDB010000099.1 GCA_030691985.1 Candidatus Omnitrophota bacterium
CAAAACCGAGGACGTTGCGGCATTTGTCCAAAAAATTCTTGACAAATTTAAAAAAATAGATATACTTGTTAACAATGCCGGCATCACCAGGGATGGCCTTTTAGTCAGGATGCCGGAATCTGATTGGGATAAGGTTCTTGCCGTTAATCTTAAAGGCGCCTTTAACTGCACCAAGGCTGTTTCGAAGATTATGATGAAACAGCGGGATGGCAGGATCGTTAATATGGCATCCATCATAGGGATAATGGGTAATGCCGGCCAGGCAAATTACGCGGCTTCAAAGGCGGGGCTGATAGCGCTGACGAAGACTGTCGCCAAAGAGCTTGCCTCGAGGAATGTAAGGGCCAACGCGATCGCGCCCGGCTTCATCCAGACGGCAATGACCGCGAAGCTTTCCGATGAAGTTAAACTGGAGATGATGAAGTACGTTCCGCTCGGGAAGTTCGGGACGGTTCAGGACGTCGCGAATCTCGCGTTATTTTTGGTAAGCGACGACTCGACATATATAACCGGTCAGGTTGTGCAAGTCGACGGCGGCATGGTGATGTAGTTGAGTCAGGTAACGAGTTTAGCGGTTAGCGTTTAGCGGATAGCGTATAGTAAGTCAGACGACTTCACCTATACGCTATACGCTAAACGCTATACGCTAAAAAATAAGGAGGTAAAATGGAAGTATCTCAGGATAAAGTTAAGCAGATTATAGCGGACCAGCTTGGCGTCAAGAAAGAAGAAGTTACTGACAACGCAAAGTTTGTAGATGATTTAGGAGCGGATTCGCTGGATACGGTTGAGCTTGTTATGGCGCTAGAGGAAGAGTTCGGTATAGAGATACCGGACGAAGATGCCGAGAAGATGGCGACCGTAGGCGATGCCCTGCGATACATCGAAGAGAAATCCGGCAGTAAATAACATATAATGCTTAAGAAAAGACGAGTTGTCGTAACGGGCCTCGGTGTTGTATCCCCTGTAGGAAATAACACCGAAGCATTTTGGAAATCTCTCCTTGAAGGTAAAAGCGGCGTAAATCGTATCACCAGGTTTGACCCCACATACTTCACCTCCAAAATAGCCGCGGAAGTGAAGGATTTCGATCCTGCACCATATCTGTCGCCAAAAGAGATAAAGCGAACGGACCGTTTTGTCCAGTTCGCCGTAGTGTCTTCAAAAATGGCGATAATCGATTCCGCGATAGACTTGAATAAGGAAGACAGGAATAGGATAGGCGTGCTGATAGGCTCCGGAATCGGGGGCCTGCATACGGTCGAAATCGAGCACAGGCAGTTTATAGAACTTGGTCCGGAGAAGGGGCCTGACAGGATATCGCCGTTTCTTATCCCCATGCTTATTGTAAATATGGCTGCAGGGCAAGTGTCGATTACGCTGGGGCTTAAAGGCCCGAACTCAGCCGTTGCTACGGCATGCGCTACGGCAAACCATGCCATAGGGGATGGTTTGAGGATAATACAAAGGGGCGATGCCGATTTGATGATGTGCGGAGGGGCGGAGGCCGCGATCACGCATATGGGGTTTGGCGGTTTCTGCGCTTTGAAGGCGTTATCGACCGCTTATAATGACCAGCCTGAGCGGGCCTCGCGGCCGTTTGATAAGGGTAGAGACGGTTTTGTCATGGGCGAGGGCGCCGGGATAGTCCTTTTAGAAGAAGCCGAACATGCTGTCCAAAGGAATGCCAAAATATACTGTGAGCTGGCGGGTTACGGAATAAGCGGAGATGCCTATCATATGACCGCGCCGGACCCTGAGGGTGACGGAGGCGTCCGGTGCATGATTGCTTCAATAAAAGACGCGGGCCTCAAACCGGAAGATGTCGATTATATAAATGCCCACGGCACATCGACCATTTATAACGATAAGATAGAGACCCTGGCTATAAAGAAGGTCTTTGGTCCGCACGCATCGAAGGTTGCCGTAAGCTCAACGAAGTCGGTTACCGGGCACCTCCTGGGAGCGGCCGGCGGTGTTGAATTGATCGCGAGCGCGCTGGCGATAAAGGAAGGCATCATTCCGCCAACCATAAATTACGAGACCCCGGATCCCGATTGCGACCTTGATTACGTTCCGAATAAGCCAAGGGCCGCGAAAGTCAGGGTCGTGATGTCGAACGCATTGGGGTTCGGCGGGCATAACGCGACGCTCGTCATCAAGAAGTTTCGTGATTAGCGTATA
>JAUYDB010000100.1 GCA_030691985.1 Candidatus Omnitrophota bacterium
TCCCCTAAAGGGGAGAGGGGATTCCCTCATAATTTCCTCTCCCCCGAAGGGGGAGAGGATTAAGGTGAGGGGGAAATTGCGCCAATTTGGACAGCAATGGGACACAATACCCATTTCCCCCTTTTACCCCTTTACCGGCAGGCGGCCAATCCAGATATAAGCGCCGGCATCGTACCACTCCAGGCCTTCGATCTTCGGCGCCTTATCCGACAGATGAACGATGATGAGCCTGTCTTCGGGCCTCATCTTCTTGACCCATGGAGCGAACGATGAAGGTTCTCCTTTTTGCTGGATCTTCCTGTATATCTCCAGGTCTTCGGGCGGCATTATGCCGGGTTCGAAGCCCAATATATAACGCCACGGCGCCGCGGGATTTTTATAAAACATGCCGTAGAATATTTCCATGCTGTTGCTATATACGATCCCGCCCCGGCCTGGCGCCCACGAGGCATCCTCGGCGAAGGTCAGGCAGGTCGGCCTGCTTGATGACCAACGGTTGGCGGCATCATTCGTGGTGGCAGCAAATAAAATAGCTGACAGGGCTCCCGTCGTCAAAACCCTCTTCCACGATAAAAGAGGCATCCTTGAGATAAAAAACTCCTGAAATTCCGAGGCCATCCATATAAGAACGGCCACAAGGCCGATATCTAACCAGACGCGTTTCGTAATAAAACCCAGCGCCCACGATGTCAGCGCAAGTATGGCGACAGGATTATCGAGCGTCTTTCTGTCCCAGTCGCCGCGCAGGGCTCTCCACATGAGCATAAAAATAACGACTATTACGATAGAAAAGTCTCCGATGAAGGGCTGAAATTCGGTGACAAGCATCCCCTGCGATTTACAGTTACCGAAGGAGAGGAAGACGTGCTTCAGCGTCTGGGCAAAAAACATAACGGGATGGCCCGTTAAACTCGCGCCCGCGATAACTCCCGCGGCAGTCGCCAGCGCGGCCAAAAGGCCGGCGCGCCATTGACGCGCCATAAAGATTGCCGCTATAGGCAGAAGGAAGAAATACCATCCCCCGTGTATCCATGTTGCAATAGCTGTCAACACGGCCAGCATAATAAAATTCGCGTATCGGATTCTCTTTCCGGCAAGGAAGGGCCACAAACATCCTAAGGCCGCTATCGCTGCCATCGTTACCAGGTAAGGCCTTCCCAATAAAAGGCGCTTTAATATCAAAGGATCCGCTACACTTATGGCCAGCAAGGCAAAAACCCACGCCTCGGGACGCTCTAACAGCAGTATCGGAACGAGCGAAAATAATAAGAATAGAATAAATACGGAAAACAAGACGAGCTGGTATGCGTTAAAGTCCAGTGTCTTATGAACAAATCCTAATACGGAATGCCAGCCGGCGTGGATATCGATCTTGACATCATCGCGAAGCACAAGTATCTGGTTCCAATCCTTGCCCGATACGGCCTTCGCCGCATGGCGCAGGGCGTCATCCCCCGGCATATATCTTGACTCGATTATTTTAAACGGGATTGACGCGATTGTAAAAATAACAAGGCATGTTATCAATACCGGAAGAAATTTAAGTTTATTTACCATTTTTATCATAAGCGGGTGGGTATTCTTACTGTTTTAATTTCAGCTCGATGTCTTTCGCGCCGTCGTTTAATATCACTCTGTTCTTTCCTACGGCGACCACCTTGTATTGGCCGACTTTATCGCCTACGCCCACAATAACGTCGCCTATCATCGCCTTCGGGTTTTTAGCGGAGCCGACTATGCCGCTCAAGACAAGCCGCACAGACGCCGGGCCGCCTTTCGGGGCGAAGGGATGCTTTACCCATGATTTGAATTTTGTCCTTGCGGCGCGGCGATGGGCCCCGTCAGCGCCTTCCGCCGGTTTTATCTTTTCGGCCCATGAAACAGCCTCCGAAACGGGCGGGGCTTGCCGTCTTCCCTTAGGCAAGCTTAATATCCCGTAACTCAGGCTGATGAGAGCGCATATTCCAAGAATTATCAATATGACAACTTTTTTATCCTTCATATCATCCGCCTTACTACTCCCTTGTAACATTAGTTTCTGACATGAAATCCCTTCTCCCCTTTGGGGAGAAGGTTAGGATGAGGGGGTAAATGTTCCTCGATAT
>JAUYDB010000113.1 GCA_030691985.1 Candidatus Omnitrophota bacterium
TCTCCCCCGAAGGGGGAGAGGATTAAGGTGAGGGGGAAATTGCGCACCTTCTCATCTGCTGAGATAAGACATAAAGTTCTTCTTTGGGGAAATCTTTGGTTATTTTGTATATTTCCATTACGAGCCGATAAGATTTCTGCCAAACTATCAAATCTCTGAAACTTTTTGTCTTCACAGTTTTTTTCCTATACGCTATACGCTATCCGCTAAAACTCAGCCCTAACTCTTCAACACCGCCCCTTCCGACGCGGATGACACCGCCTTCGCGTAACGCGCCAGATACCCTTCCGTCTCTTTCGCCTCAGGGGCCCTCCACTTCGAAAGCCGGGTCTTTATTTCGAGATCGCTTAAGCCAAGTTGAAGCTTGCGTTCCGGAATATCAATTATAATATCATCGCCGTCCTGGATAATGGCAATCGACCCGCCGACCTGAGCCTCCGGCGAGATATGCCCGATACAGGGCCCTTGCGTCCCGCCTGAAAAGCGGCCGTCAGTGATGAGCGCGACGTCGTTCGCAAGGCCCATCCCTACGATAGCGGCCGTCGGCGAGAGCATCTCCCGCATCCCGGGCCCGCCCTGCGGCCCTTCGTATCTGATGACGACGCAGTCGCCTTTCTTGACCTTACCTGCCATGATGCACTGCATACAGGATTCCTCGGAATCAAAGACACGCGCCTTGCCGGTAAATTTGAGCATAGCTTCAGAAACGGCGGTCTGTTTTACGACCGCGCCTTCGGACGCGAGATTGCCTTTCAAAACGGCAATCCCGCCTTCCTTATGATACGCGTTCTTTACGTCGCGTATAACATCCTCGTCTAAGATCTGGGCGTCATTTGCTATCTGGCTTATCGTCTTGGAGCTCGCTGTCATGACGTCGTTCAGCTGATTCTTCAACCTCTTTATGATGGCCGGTATACCGCCCGCTGAATCAAGATCCTCCATAAAATGCTCGCCGCCGGGAAGGATATTCGCGATATGCGGAGTGTGCTTCGAGATTTCGTCGAACATGCCGATTGGAACGTTAACGCCGAATTCCTTCGCGATAGCGATTATATGCAGAACGGTATTGGTCGACCCGCCAAGGGCCATATCTATTTTAATGGCATTCTCAAACGCCTCGCGCCTCACGATAGTGCGCGGCAGGATATTGCGCCTCACAAGGTTCACTATCCTCTCGCCTGATTCCTGCGCGATCCTGTCCTTTTTAGCTGAAACGGCCATCGCCGTAGCGCAGCCCGGAACGCTCATCCCCAACCCTTCTGTGACACATGCCATTGAATTCGCCGTATACAAACCCTGACACGCCCCCGCTCCCGGACAGGCGCACTGCTCGAGCGTATTCAGCTCTTCCAGCGAGATGTCGCCCTTTTTGAATCGGCCGACCGCCTCAAAAGTATCTTTAACGAGCGACAGCCTGCGCCCCCTATAGTTCCCGCTCATCATTGGGCCCGCGGTAACGACTATCGACGGCGTGTTCAACCGTCCGACAGCCATCAGCATGCCCGGCGTAATCTTATCGCAGTTTGTGAGGCAGACAAGGCCGTCAAATGAGTGCGCCTTCATTATCGTTTCGACCATATCAGCGATAAGCTCCCGTGAGGCAAGCGAATATTTCATGCCGGTATGGCCCATCGCTATGCCATCGCATATCCCCGGAATGCCGAAAAAGAAAGGCACGCCGCCTGCCGCGCAGATCCCGCGCTCGATAAACCGCTCTAACCGCGCCATATGAATATGCCCAGGTATGATATCGGTCCTGGATGTCGCAACCGCTATAAAAGGCTTAGCCATATCCTCTTTTGATATGCCCGTGGCATACAATAAGCTCCTGGCCCCCGCCCGCTCAACACCTTTCTTTATCTTATCGCTCTTCATGGGAATCACCCTTTCTGTTACAGGTGCTAATTATATAATATAATATTGTTCACTGTCAAATATTTAATTATGGTGTGGTGTGGTAGTCCTGCCGCGGGAGGTCGAAATTTTTCAGCATAGCCTATATAGAGGCCATGAGGCCAGGGGGCCTCGCCTAATTTTGTTATCAAGTGTGCTTAGGATCTATGTATCTATCTCGGCTATCAGTGTCCTTATGGATACGAGGCGTGTAAGATTTTAGCGGTAGCTATAACCTTAACAAAATTCATACGGCTCGACCCCCATTGCCTCATGGCCTTGTCGCCGGAAGCCGAAAAATTTCGCGAAGAGAGTGGTATAATACACCAGAAGAAAGGGGTGTTGCGTATGGTTAAATACAAAAGGTTAAGTATGAATGAGCGTGAAGAGATCTCCCTTGGGCTAGCCCAAGGCCGCAGCCGCCGTGAAAAAGAAAAAGTGACTGTCACCGCAACACCGCAAGTGACTGTTTTTTTAAATTCATGATTCATGGCTTAACGGGAAATTTGCTTTTGATGCCTAAATGTGGTATATATTATTCGAATTCGCGAATTCGGCCGGTGAGCATATGAAAAGAATCCCTGATTTTATTATCGCCCCCGCGATCTTTATCGCCGCGCTGGTGCTAAGGATCGCCTGCCTCCAGCAGATGAATAATTCCCCTTTCAATCCGCTGTATCTCGATGGCGAATACTATAATTCATGGGCTATCAATATAGCGAAAGGCGACATCCTGGGTAAAGGGGTGTTCTACGGCCTGCCTCTTTATCCATACCTGCTCGGCCTTGTCTATTCCATATTTGGACAGAACATATTTATCGCGCAGGTATTGAACGCCATGATGGACTCCGCGAGCTGTATCCTGCTTTACTTTATCGGCAAACGAATTTTTAATCCGAGGGCAGGTCTGGCGGCGGCTTTCATATTCGCCTTTTTCAACATGTCGTTTTACTTTGACGCCTTCCTTGATTCTACATCCTTATCAGTGCTTTTATATCTTTCGAGCTTATCGCTCCTTCTTTCCACGTTTGCGAGGCCGCGATTTTTCAAATGGTGCCTGACCGGCATTCTCGCAGGCATCGCCTCCCTTGCTAATGCCACCATCATAGTGTTCGTGCCATTCGTAATCATTCTGGCGTTCCTCAAATTTGCGCAAAATCCCGGCAAGGGAAAGGTCCTTGCCTGGACGGCCTCGATGATACTGGCGCTCTCCCTCGTGATATCCGCTGTTACTGTCAGAAATTTCATGGTGGCTAGAGACTTCGTTCCTGTAACATACCATGCCGGCATAACATTTTACGCCGGCAATAATCCGCTTTCGATAGGGTCTTTTAACCTGCCGGAATCGCTGGGAAGAGGCGTTAGGAATACCATGGAGGCATCGCGAAACGCCGCGGAAAAAGCGCTCGCGAGAAGGCTGAAGCCGTCGGAGATATCCGGATACTGGTTCAGGCAGGGGCTGGCGTTCATAAAGGAAGACCCTGCGCGATACCTCCGGCTCATATTTAAAAAAGCGTACCTCTTCTGGTGGACACGGCCGATACCGGAAGGGCTGCCTTTAAAGATAGTCAGAGATTACTCAGCCGTCTTGAGGCTGCCGCTGTTCGGATACGCGCTGATATCGCCGCTTGCCATCATAGGGCTTATAATCTCATACCGGAAAGACAATATCCGGATAGCGATCCTTTACTCATTCGTATCCGCGGCATTCCTGTCCACTATAATATATTTTGTAAACCAGAGATACAGGATGATCGTCATGCCGGTCCTGATCCTGTTTGCGTCGTCAGCATTGCTTTATATTTATGACGCCATAAGACAGAAGACGTACCTTCGCGCGGCCGCGGGGACAGGCGCCGCGCTTCTTCTGTTTTTGGCGTTGAATATAAATTTCGCTGCCGCGAGGGAAGATATTGTCTTCGAGCAGCTTGGCGTCTCTCAGGCGTTGAAAGGAAGATTCGCCGAGGCCGAGGAATCGTTCAAACGGGCAATAGCGATAAAACCGTCAAATCCGATGTCTCATTACAACCTGGGCACGCTATATCTCAATCTAAAGAGGTTCAACGAGGCCATAAAAGAACTCGAGGAGTGCTTGCGGTTAAATCCGAATTACCACGACGCCCATAATAATATAGGGACTATTTATACGTCTTGCGGCAGGCCGGAGAAGGCCTTATCGCATTTTGAAAATTCTTTAAGATTAAATCCCTACCAGGAAAACATAAGGATGGCTGTCGAGGATTTAAAGAAACGGGCAAATTCCTCTAAGGCTTATACACCCGGGGAACGCGGTTCGAAATGAGCGAGACGGTCTCGTAAGCGATCGTGCCCGCAAGGCGCGCGAGTTTTTCGGCGCGTATCTCATCCCGGCCCTGCCTGCCTATCAGGACAACCTCATCGCCTATCTCGACGCCTTTTATATGCCCCACGTCTATCATCGTCTGGTCCATCGTTACCCTGCCGACGACGCGGGCGCGGCGTCCTCTCACAAGCACCTCGGCCTTATTCGAGAGGTTCCTCGCGTAACCGTCGGCGTAGCCTATCGGGAGAGTCGCGATCTTCGTGTCTATCTCGGTTATATGCGTCCTGCCGTAGCTTATCGAGCGGCCCGGAGGCGTGTCTTTAATATATACGACTCTGGTTTTCAGAGACAGCGCGGGTTTCAATTTTATCAATTTAGGAAACGTATGCTTCGGATACATCCCGTATATTATGAGGCCGGGCCTTACGAGGTTTAAGCGGGATCTCTTGAAATTGACCGTTGCGATCGAATTGGCCGCGTGGGCGAGCGGTATGCGGATGTCAAAACCGTCGAGTTGCGCGAGGAGCTTTTCAAACGCCTCTATCTGATAATTGGTGAAGAAGTCGTCGCGGCCGGCGCTCGAAAAGTGCGTGTAGATGCCTTCGATTTCTATAAAATTATCCTGCGCGAGGTTCTTTATAAAATTCAGCGCCTCTTCGTGCCATATTCCGATACGGCCCATGCCTGTATCTATCTTTATGTGGACTTTTGCCCTGAGCCCCGCGGCGGTTTCTCTCCTTATCGCGTCCAGAAGGTCATCGCTGCAAAGGGTAAGCGTTATCCCCTTCTCTATTGCCGAGCTTACTTCCGATGGAAGGACGGAACCCAGGATGAGTATGGGCGCTCTTACGCCGTAATCCCTCAGCCTTACCGCTTCATCTGTCGTCGCCACGCCGAGATAGTCGACCCCCAGCCGTTCCAGGACGCCGGAGACCTCTACCGTGCCGTGCCCGTACGCGTTGGCTTTAACCACGGCCATGACCTTCGTAAGCTTCCCGACGACTCTCCTGACCTGTTTGTAATTATACTCGATCGCCTTAAGGTCGACTTCGGCCCAGGTCGGCCTGTACCTGGGCCTCGAAACGCCGTTTCGTGTCTTGACTGTCATAGTATCGTTCAAGTTCATTCGCTCCCTATGGGGGAAATGGGGACAGGCTCATTTTTCCAAAATGGAAAGACGAGAAAAATGTGCCTGTCCCCATTTCCTCAGTGTCCTGTAATATCACACTTCCTCGAATATAGATAGAGCGGTTCCAGGTCTTCCGGACGCGTGAATTTTTTATTTTTTATATATTCCATGCCTAGCCCGGCCGCAACCTCTGCCTTCGGGTGCCAGCCAGATTTACGGCAGCGAATTTGCCCCCGAAAGTTATTGATCATATGGACCGCGTCACCCAGAAAAATAATTTTATCGTATTTGCCGGTCTTTTTCAATAATTCCTCAGGCGGAATAAGAAGATACTTCGATAAACGCGTAACGCTTCTCCCGTCGGATTTATACAGGCACGCATACACCTTGCTCTTCCTCGCGTCGATCACAGGGCATATGATGCCCTTGAAGGGCCTGGCGTTTTCGGCTATGACATCAAGGGTCGGTATTGCTACGATCGGTTTCTTGAGCGCGTAAGCCAGCCCTTTCACCGTAGCGCTCCCTATGCGCAATCCCGTAAAAGAGCCGGGCCCTATGCTGATACAAAAGCAATCTATGTCTTTAATTTTAATCCCTGCCTTCCCGAGCATCTTATCTATCATAGGCAAGAGCATGCTCGAGTGGCGCATAGGGCATTTTTTATGAAACCGGCTGGCCGCCATGCCGTTTTTAAGCACGGCCAGGCTCATATAATCCGTAGATGTATCGATTGCTAGTAGGTTCATGTCTAATCGCCTAATACAGACCACAGACCAGAGGCCTTTATTAACGCTTTTGGTCTACGGTCTTTGGTCTATGGTCTACCGTATATCTCTATCCTACGCTTACTCTCCCCCGCCACCGACAATCTCACTTCTATGTATTTCTTTGGAAGGAGTTCGCGGATCTTGTCCGCCCATTCGATAACTGCTACACCGTCGCCGTAAAAATATTCCTCGAAGCTCTCAGAATCCAGAACGGTGGACTTATCGACTCTGTACAGATCGAAATGATACAGCGGAATCCTCCCCTTGTATTCCTTTATGATCACAAAAGTCGGGCTATTGATATAGCGCACATCCCGGACACCCAGCCCTTTCGCGATTCCTTTCGTAAAAACCGTCTTGCCCGAGCCGAGCTCTCCTATGAGCGCGACGCAATCGCCGCGTTTCAACCGTTTCGCGAGGCGCGATCCGATACCGATAGTTTCTTCAACGCTATTGGAAATCATAAATCGTTATTTTTACCGTCAAAAATGCAGATACCCATTTGGCCCGAATGCCTCTTCGGTGCCGTCTTTTTTAACTAACCTGCAGCGCGGGTCTTGCGCTGCCGTTATCTCGCCTATCGCCGTGACGGGCGTCTTCATCAGGACGGGCGCGGCCTTTAAGAGGCGCTTCGCCTCTATCCGGCTCATCGTAAATAAAAGCTCGAAGTCCTCGCCTTGCGAAACCGCCTTAACGAAAGAGCCCGCATCTCTTGAAAGCGGGATGAGGCTCTCGTAGATCCTGGCGCCGACTGCGCTCGCATCCGATATGCGCCACAGATCGAGGAGTAAAGCGTCGGATATATCTATCATTGAATTTATCTTAAAATTGTTTACGATTCGCCGCGCCTCAGCCACTCTCGGCGTAAAGTCGAGGTGTTTTCCTCTTATCGATCCGCCGATCGCGCCCGTAACGAAGATAATATCGCCGGGCCTCGCGCCGCTTCGTAAAACGAGATTCTTTTTTTCGCATTCGCCCGCAAGCGATACGTCGATCACGAGCTTTTCCGAGCGCGCAAGGTCGCCGCCGACGATATTTACCTTAAACCTTTTCGCGAGGCTCACCATGCCTTGATGAATGCCGTCCGCGAGAGACACAGGCGCTTTCGGGCTAATCCCGATGGAAACAAGGGCATATCTCGGGACGCCTCCCATGGCGGCTATGTCGCTTATCGTTCTGGCAAGCGCCTTCCACCCTATCTGATACGGCAACGCCCGCCTAAGTTTAAAATGGACATCCTCGATAAGCATGTCGCATGTTAACAAAAGATACTTGGTCTTAGTCCATCTGATCACCGCGGCGTCGTCACCGCTGGCTTGAATAACGGATTTATCGACACGCTGCTTTGCCGCAAAGCGCCTTATAAGCCCTATCTCACCGATGTCGCGTATCTTCATTTCTTCGCCCCGAGCACACGCCGAATCGACTTCGACAATGGCCTTCTGAATATGCCTTTTTCGGTCACTATCGCGGTTATCAATTCATTCGGCGTAACATCAAATGCGGGATT
>JAUYDB010000174.1 GCA_030691985.1 Candidatus Omnitrophota bacterium
GAACAATTAGAAACTCTCAAGCAACGAACTTTCTATGGCAGAGAAAAAGATAATGTTATTTATCCCATTGCTTTGGCGAATCTTATACTGCATGGGATTGATGACCCACATCTCTGGCATGGCAATACTCTTACTGGTGCAGAAACATACGGAGGTTTATTCTTAGGTGCGCCGCAACAATATGATGTAATGCTTATGAATCCGCCCTTTGGCGGGAAGGAAGGGAAAGACGCACAGACGCGTTTTGCTTATAAAACCAGATCAACCCAGGTATTATTTTTGCAACACGTTATCAATAGTCTAAAGGCCGGTGGTCGTTGCGGCATAGTTTTAGATGAGGGGGTTCTATTTGGGAATAATGAAGCAGCATTTGTCCAGGTTAAGCGTAAGCTCCTTAACGATTGCGATTTATGGTGTATTGTAAGTCTTCCCGGTGGGGTATTTACTTCAGCAGGCGCAAGCGTAAAAACAAACCTTCTATTTTTTACTAAAGGCAAACCTACCGAGAAGATCTGGTATTACGATTTGTCGGGTATTAAAGTCTTAAAAAGAACACCTCTTATCCTGGCTCATTTTGAAGAGTTTTTCAAGCTACTGCTTACTCGCGCTGGTAGTGATCGCAGCTGGACCGTTACAAGAGGTGAGATTGAGAAGAGAAAATTTGACTTAAAGGCTGTAAATCCTAACGCAAAGAGTACAGAAGATATGCGCACGCCAGAGGAGTTGCTATCGATCATAGAGCAGAAGGGCCGAGAGGTTACCGAGATTGTGCAGCAGTTGAAGACTAAGAAGTAAAGAAAGCCCTGTGTTTAAACAAACGACCGATTATTTAGAATGAAAAGATTAAGCACAAAATAGCGCGGTTATCATAGGGGAGGATTATTTGGTGAGCTATTACGCGTCAAATAGGGAAAGCACCGCGTAGCGTAGCGGAGTGTCCCGAAGGGGTATGTCCCCAAAAAAGCAGAATAGACGAGATTCTAACAAGGGAGATGAATAAATGGATATACAGCCGAACCAGCGAATCTACGATGTGGTAAAGATTATCAAGCAGGATGGATTCAAGATACCAAATATACAGCGAGGATATGAGTGGGATACGGACAGGATCATTAAGCTGTTCGATTCTGTAATGAGAGGGTATCCGATCGGCGCACTGATGATATGGAACCCACCGAAGGATGTCCTGGAAGAGATCAGGGCGCGCAAATTCGTTGATAATTATGATCCGGCAGCCGATTACCTGACAGATACTGTTCATCCGGGAAGCACGGGGGCATACTTTCTGGTGTTGGATGGACAACAAAGGTTGCAGTCACTGTTCCTCGGGTTCTTCGGCAGCTATAATGGAGAACGGCTCTATTTTAAATCGGACTATGTCCTGACTGAAAGTGCGGAAAATGAAAACTACGCATTTGAGTTCCTGACAGCAGATGAAGCAAAAGAACGCCCAGAAATGGTGCATATATCCGATATAATAAATATAAACAACAAAACAAAGTTCGATTTTGTAAAAAAACTGCTGGAGAAATTGACGGCGAATATCGAGGATAAAGATACGAAAATAGCAATTCATGAGGACAAGCAGGCGGTAATTCATCAAAACATAGATCTATTCATTGAAAAATTCAATATAATACAGTCATTGCTGTTCGAGATCGTGGAAAAAGACCTCGACTATGAAAGCGTACTGGAGGTATTCGAAAGGGTCAATAGCGGCGGGATGGTGTTAAGCCGGTCCGACCTGCTGTTCTGCACCCTTAAGCTGAAGATGCAGGAGATGGAGGAGAAGTTCACCGATACCATAAACTCTATAAATCATGGCTACAGGTATAATTTTGACACGGATTTCATTATCAAGGCAAGCCTGGTGATATTTGACCAGAAAGCGGAATACTCGGTTAAGAAGCTGAAGGACGAAGCTTTCGTCGCGGCCCTGCGGACCAGATACGATCAGATGAGCACATGCCTGCGGCAGTTGCTTGCCTGGGTGGAGGATGTAGCCAAAATAAAATGCAGCAGGTTCCTGAGAAGCAAAGCCGCGTTAATCCCGATTCTGGACTACATGATGCAATCCGGGAAGCATGACAAGCCGGAAGGGCCGAACAGCAATTTTATGAAAGAGTATCTGTACATGTCGTTCTTCAGGCGATTGTTCTCCAGGGGTCAGGATGCGGTTCTCGACCAGATGCATAATATAATTTCCGAAGAGGTAAAGAAGGATAAGGCGCATTTTCCGATTGAGAAGATCCGGGAATTTATGGTGAAGAGGCAAAAATTGCCATACATAATCGAGGAGCACTATTATAATACTGACGCCGAGCTGATCCTGAATATCGTTGACGGCGGAGTTTTCCAGATAGACCCGGCTGACCCCAAGGCCCACTCTAAGGATCTGAAACTGGAAGTTGATCATATATTTCCGCGGACGCCGCTTACCAGGGATTTTGGCATAGCAGATAAGGATGTCGACCACCTGGGAAATTACAGATTGGTTGTATTGCCTATCAATAGACGAAAAAATGCGAAAGTCCCGACAGAGTCGATGTCCTTCTATGGAGATAAAATCGGCGGTATCGAGAGCGCTTATAATGATGCAATCAAGAGCATGGAAAGTAAATCTATTGACGACTTTCGGAAGGATTTCATTAAATTCAGAGACGGTCGCTATAACGAGATAAAAAGGGATATAAAGGAATTTCTTCCGATTTAATCGAGTGCGCCAGACTCCAAATCAAAAATAGATGAACCTTAAAAAGGAACTCCGCATATTCTTAGGCTTCTTCATAACAGGGATTCTAGCCTTTTGAGATTAGGCGCGGAGAGGACTATATGCAAAATAATAATTCCTTTAATCCAATAGCTACTACGAGAGAAAAGCGTGCATGGCATAGATGCAATATAAAGCTTCTTGCTTCAATTAAAGAAAAAATTCACAATAACCATGAACTTACCGAGCCGGAGCGCAGGGTTCTGCTTAAGATTAGAGATCTGATTGATAAAAAGGCGAATATTTCAGCTAGTGAAATAGGAGCGCTTCTTCACCATCTGGGCGATGAGGATTTTCGTGGAGAATTAGGATGAACCGCTTTAACGGCAATATGACTATATTAAACCGTATATATGCCGAGTGTGAACGGACTAAAAGCACCACAGAAGTTGGCCCCGATCACTATAAGTCGTTCTTAAAATTGAATCCTAAAGGGATGGAATTATTGATAAAGGTTATCTTAGTAGATCGCGCAGATTCGATAAATAAAATGGTGGCATCCGGAACGTTCTTCAAAGACGATAATGCCTTCTATAAATATATAACAGATTATTTGGAGATGATAATACTTGGCATGCTTGGCGTCAATGAGAGTAAAAAACTTGTATTTTCAAAACCTATCGGCCATCCCCCTGATCCTAAAACTGAGGTTGAGCTTGACAAGAAGATTAAAGATTCAATACCAATTATTGAGAAGGTGGTCCAGGCAAGTCTCCGTAGGCAAGGTGAGCAGGAGTACGCTAAAGGAGAAAAGATAGTTAATGGCTAAACAGCTTACCACAAGACGGCAAAAAGACATATCAAGGTTATTGCGAGAAAAGAAACAGGCGTATTCGGATAAATTGAAGAGTCAGCAGAGCAGACGACCAAAGAAGATATATGCAACCTAAAATCAAGAAAATCATAGCGAGAGAAGGGCTATCAATATGAAAAAATGTCCGTATTGTGCAGAAGAGATTCAAGACGATGCTATTAAATGCAAGCATTGCGGAGAGATGTTAGATAAACAGACAAGTACGGCAAGAAAAGAGACTGTAAAAACGCTTAAGGAGAAAACGCTTAAGGAGGTAAAGCCAGCGCTAATAAGTTATTTAGGATTTTCTACGATAATTATACTCGTTGCCCTTCCTTTTATTATAGGGCTAGGATATTTTTTAATTGCTGGGATATTTTTTATTACTGTGTCTTCAATGCATAGAGAAAGCATACTATACACGATTACAAACAGGCGGGTGAGGACAACGAGGGGGATTTTAGGAAATAGAATTGAAGAGATAGATATTGCCCATATAAGAAATATCTATTTACGGCAAGGTTTTTCCGCTAAAGTATTCGGATATGGAGATGTCCTTATTGGTACAGCAGGGACGGCGGGATATGAGATAATCATAAAGAATATAGAGCACCCGCAAGATATTATGACCCTGATTAAAAACTTACAAAAAAGAACAAAAGAGTAAGCCTTGAGATTTTGTTGCTGAGATAACGGAGGTTATTTATATGGCAAATATACCGGGGCGTCAACCAGACATAAAGCATTGTCCTAAGTGCAAGGCTGATTTAAAAAATGTGCCGAGAGGAGAAATGAAGTCAAGGGTTGTCGGTAGAGATGGCTCTGTGCCTAGATATACCCATACATATGATTGTAAAAGTTGCAGCACGCGATTTGAGATTAACCAACATAGATAGAAGCTTAATCATTTTGGGCAGTAAAGACGCTAAAGGAGAAATGATAAGGAGGTTCCATGGAAGAAACATTGATTAAATTCTTAAAAGGTTCTAATGGTCACCCAGCAAATCTGCTACACTGTCACAGATTTGAGAAAGAAGTTTACTCGAAGTCCTTTCTTGGGTAAAGTAGTAGCCGTAGTATTGTGGAGAGTGTGGGCAACCCGAAGGGTTGTCCAAGCGATGTGGGTAATCCGAAGGATTAGCCACAGAGCGTCACTATCCACAATTTAAACCGGCGAATCTCAAAGAGAAAGGAACATAACATGACTCAAGATACAGTAAATATCGGCAGCGAAGGCAATATCGACGCGAAGAGGCGTAAAAATCTATCCGCCCATGAAAAATGGCAGATATTCTTAGAAACTACCGCCAAGGATGCTCCCGTAGGCGAGATATTAAGGCGCAACGGCCTTTATTCCTCGGACCTGACCAAGATACGCAAGCAGGTGGAGTCCGGGGCGCTGCAGGAGCTTGGACGGAAAAAGTACTCAAAGAAGCCATATCAGATCTCGCGTGATGAGTACGATAAAATAAAGGCCGAGCTGACGGCTAAAGAGAAAGCCCTCGCTCAAATGAGCGAGGAATATCTTATTTTAAAAAAAAGAACGGATTAGGATTAATGGGCGATCTTACGCGTAAACATGTGCCTTATCCGTCTCAAAAAGAGCTGATAAGCGTTCTGGAGACCTTAAAGGAGTTAACCGTAGCTGAAGCGTGTGAAGCGCTGAAGCTTAACGCGAGGCGTTATTACAGGTGGCGCCGAAGACCGGAACAGACGGTTGTAAAGACGGCGTGGAACAGAATAACGCCGGATGAGGAGAGCGCCATACTTACCGCCGCAAGAGACGAGGCCCTCTCGGATATGCGCGCTGCCGGGCTTATGGTCTACGGCCATGAGAGCCGTAAATTCTTCTCGAGCGTCTCAACAGTCCAGAGGGTCTTAAAAAGAAACTTTCTCCAGTCATCCTATCAGATACCGCGAAAGAAACGCCCCGTAAAACCGGATATACGAGAGCTTATGAAAGACCCGAGGAGGATAGTGAGCTACGACGCCACGGAATTCTATCTTACGAACCGCGTAAGAGTTGTGGTAATTCCCATGCTTGACTTAGGCTCTCGTAAATTCCTCCATTACGGCGTCAGGGTGAGATCTTTTACGCAGAAAGATATCATGACCATATGGGATGAGGCGCTATGGAAAGAGGATATAGACCCGTCCCAGCTTACCGCCATAAGCGACAGGGGCGGTCAAATGAAAGGCAGCCGCACCAAGGCCCACCTGATCGGTAAATGGAATATACGCCTTGAGTTCGCAAGGCCCTATACGCCGGATGATAACGCCTGGATAGAGACGTTTATCAAATACATGAAGTATCATCCGGAATGTCCGGA
This sequence comes from Candidatus Omnitrophota bacterium, assembly GCA_030691985.1. GTDB lineage: Bacteria > Omnitrophota > Gorgyraeia > 2-01-FULL-45-10 > 2-01-FULL-45-10 > JAUYDB01. The sequence goes on from JAUYDB010000174.1 coordinate 5,894, forward strand.
ATCCTTTGAGACGGTCCAGGACGTGATTGACTGGGTGGCAAAATTCCAAAAGCTATACAACGATCATCCTCATTCATCGCTTGGCTATGTACGCCCCAACGATGAACATGCCGGGCTTGGGAATTCTATAAGAGATAATCGACAGGAGAATCTTAAGCTGGCGATTCAAAAAAGGCGGGCGTATTACAATTCCAAAAAAGAGGAGGTGTCAGACTATGACCTGACGAAAGATCGTGGCTCTAATGAAATCCTGGAACCGGTGTTTGCGCTGAATATTGTGGAAACGGCAGAAAATGCCGAAATTGACAAAAATCTGGTATTAAAAGAAGCTGTAGGAAGGGACGATTTTCGAGTAAACTCGGAGGCTGTTTTGTGTCAAAATCGCTGATTGACTCCG
>JAUYDB010000271.1 GCA_030691985.1 Candidatus Omnitrophota bacterium
GTTTTCAATATACCTATATCCTTGGTCTTTTCGAGCACAGTCATTATAAGGGCGCTGGAGATATTGAAACAAGCCACCGTCACTATTAAAGTCAGGATTATGAACATCACGGTCTTTTCTAATTTTATCGCCTCGAGAAGATTTCTGTTGGTATCTGCCCACGTCCTTACAAAATACGGAAAGCCAAGGGCCGCCTGCAGATCGCTTCTGACAGCCGCGACATTTAAAAGGTCGTCCACCTTTATCGCAGCGCCGCTGGCCATGTCTTTTATCCCCAGAAGCTCCTGGGCTTCGGTGAGGCCGATATACACAAGATTCATATCATATTCATACATCCCTGAGGTGAATATGCCCTTTACTTTAAAATTTTTTCCTTCCACGCGGAAAGTCGAAATCATCGACATCAATTCCCGCGGTTTCGCGGCCGTCGGCGATACCAGAGACAGATTATCGCCTGTCCTGGCATTGAGTTTATCCGCAAGTTCGCTCCCGATAACGATCCCGCCATCGCCTAAATCAATAGACCCGTCTTTTATGTATTCCCCTATTCTCTTTACGCGAAGTTCGTCTTCGGGAATGATACCCTTCACCACAACACCCATGACGTTATCGCCTTTGCGGACGAGCGCCTGGCCGTTTAAGAAATAAGAAACCGCCGCAACGTGCCTGGTATTCAGTATCTTATCGGACAATTCCCCGGAAGGTTTAATGCCGTAGTCGGATATGACCTCGATATGAGAGTATGTCCCGACTATCTTATCTTTCAGGTCCTTATCGAACCCGCTCATAACGGCTATGACTATTATGAGGGCGGCAACCCCCACCACTACGCCGAGAATCGAGATGAGGCTGACTAAGGATATGAATTTTTCCTTGACCGCTTTCGCGCTGAAGTAGCGAAGGCTTACAAAAAGCTGCCAGTTCATGTCGTTTGCGCCCTATTTATTTTGGGGTTTCATCTGAGGGAACAGTATGACGTCTCTGATCGAAGGCGAATTAGTGAGTATCATAACAAGCCTGTCTATTCCTATGCCGAGGCCGCCTGCCGGAGGCATGCCGTATTCGAGGGCTGTGACGAAGTCCTCATCTATAGACCGTAGACCGTAGACCGTAGACCGTAGACCGTCAACCCTGGCTGACAGATCCTCCTCGAATCTGGCTCTTTGTTCAATCGGATCATTTAATTCGGAATAGGCGTTCGCTATCTCCATCGCTCCCATATACAGCTCAAACCTGTCGGTCAAAAGCGGATTCAGTTTTTTGGTCTTAGCGAGCGGGCACATCTCCTTGAACATATCTACTACGAATACGGGATGATTGCCCGCCTTCGGCTCCACCAGCTCGCCTACGATATTTATGATCTGTGTCCTCGAGACATCCTTGCCCTCTATCTCTATGCCCTTAGTCCTAAGCTTCTTTACCCACTCATCCTGATTATCTGCCGGCGTGATATCGAACTGCTCCTTCATCAGCTCCGCAAAAGATACCCTCTCCCACTTCGAAAGGTCTACGATCTTGCCCTGGTACTCAAGCTCGGTCTTTCCGAGGACCTTTTTGGCCACGTCAGTGATAAGCTCTTCGGTCAGCTTGATCATGCCTTCGCAATCCGAATATGCCTCATATACCTCGAGCATGGTAAATTCCGGGTTATGCCTTGTGGACATGCCTTCGTTCCTGAAAGATCTATTTATCTCGTAAACCTTATCGAATCCGCCTAAGAGGAGCCTCTTCAGATATAATTCCGGCGCTATCCTGAGATAAAGATCCACGCCGAGGGCTTCGTGATGAGTCTTAAAAGGCTTGCCCGCGGCGCCCCCCGGCATAGGCTGCATCATGGGCGTTTCAACCTCGATAAACCCTTTTTCGTCGAGAAACTTTCGTATATGGGTGATGATTTTAGAACGCGCCAAAAACACGTCTTTTACGCCGTTATTGATTATCAGGTCTACATAACGCTGCCTGAGCCTTGTCTCGATGTCTTTCAGGCCATGCCATTTTTCAGGAAGCGGCCTTAACGACTTCGCGAGCATCACAACCTCTTTCATTATTACGGTCGGCTCACCGGTGCGCGTCTTGAAAGTATCGCCTCTTATTCCTACAATATCTCCTATGTCGAGATTATTCAAAAATTTGAAATTCTCGAGGCCCAATATATCCTCTTTCGCGTATCCCTGGATCTTGCCGGTAGAATCTTTTATATCATAAAAAAGGCTTTTACCGTGAGCCCTTATGGCCATAATGCGGCCTGCTAAAACGGCGGGCCTGCCTTCCTCAAAATTTTCTTTTAAGGCCTTTATTGTTGCGGAGACCTCAAACCTGCCGCCATAGGCATCTATTCCGCCTTTGGCTATATTTTCAAGCTTCAACCTTCTCTGTTTTATAAGCTCATTCTCTTCTAAAGGTTCTGGCATTTTTGATTATTACCGCTCTTTCTTTAAGATTTCCAAAAATATATCGACTATCCTCGGGTCAAAAGCGGTACCGGAACCATTTTTCAGCATACCTATAGCGTCTTTTTTGAAAAATGCTTTACGGTACGGGCGGTTTGAGGTGAGCGCCTGATATACGTCTGCCACAGCGATTATGCGCGCCCCTATCGGGATCTCTTCCGCCTTCAAGCCCGCGGGATACCCTTTCCCGTCCCACCTCTCATGATGGTACAGGACAAGCGGAATTATGTCGTGCATGAACTGGATCGGCCTTATTATATCCGCGGCTATCTGCGGATGCTTCTTTATCTCTTCAAATTCCTTCTTCGTAAGCTTCGTCTTCTTATGCAGGATCCTGTCGCTTATACCGATCTTGCCCAGGTCGTGCAGTACGGAGGCCTGCCTTATGCTCTCCAGCTCTTCGCGCGGCAGGTCAAGGACCTTCGCGATCTCGGTGGAGAAATGAACCGTGCTCTCCACATGTTCGCCCGTATAATGGTCCTTCAGCTCTATCGTTTTCGCGAAAGCGATGATCGACTCAACCAGGTTTTGCCTGCTGCGTTTCGTAAGTTTCTCGATCTTCTCTTTGAGAAACTTTACGTCTTCCGGATCTTCCCTCATGTCCGCGATAATGCCCTTTTCTTTCGCGACATCCGGCAAGGAATATATCTTATTGCCGCCGCTTTCTTTAACCTTATCAAGTATCTTCTCGGCCGCTGTGATCAGGTCTGTGCCTTTGGATATATTGCTTCCGGGATACGACGATACGGCTATGCTCATCTTCAGCCTGACCGCATGTTTATCATTGCCGAAATTGTAAACGCTGACAGCATTGAGAATCCTCCCGGCCATCAGAAGCGCCGCTGAAGCGCCGACACCCGGAGATACAATTACAAATTCCTCGCCGTCAAAACGAATGACGACATCATAGCGCCGCACCATCCTCTTAAGCTGCGCGGCCAACTGTTTCAGCACCATATCGCCGAACTCATGGCCATAGACATCGTTTATGGACTTGAAATAATCTATGTCGAGCATTATGACCGAAAGAGGATGGCCGTATCGCCTGGCGCGGTGGAACTCCGCCTCTATCGCTTCGCTTAAGTAATGATGGTTATACAGGCCGGTCTGCATGTCCTTCAACGCCATCTTGTTAAGTTTCCTGTTAGTCCTTTCAAGCTCTTTATTCAATTCTTTACGGGCCTTCTCCTCTTTTTTTCGTTCTTCCAGCATACCGGCATTCTCAAGCGCGACGGCGCTCGTTGCCGCCAGCCCCTGGAGCATGAATACGTCCTGTGAATCGAAAGGCAGTCCGTCTTTTTTGTTATATATCTCAAAACAGCCCAATAGTCCGCCTTTACCGCTGAGGATTGGAATGCAGATAAGATTGCGCAGGCCAAACATCTTCTTTTTTTCCGGCAGGACCCTGGGATCAATTCCTGCGTCATTTGAGATATACGGCTTAAGGGTATTTGCTGCCGAACCCGGCGCGTGTTCGCCGGGCTCGAACGTTAAGTTTATGAGATGGGACTTCCCTTTCTTATTGTACTCGGTAAATTTAATCTTTCCGCGCGTCATTAACCCTGAGGCGCCCGCGGCAGCGTCGACCAACTCCATCGCGGCAGCCACCATGGTCCGCATTATAACAGGCGCTTCGAGGATCGCGTTTATATGCTGACTTGTGCGCGACAAGACTTCCAGCTGGTAATCCCGCCTCAAGAGCTCGGCTTCAGATTTTCTGCGGCCGGTGATGTCCCGGCAAAACCCGAAATTATACTCTTCGCCTTCGAATTCCATATAATTTATCGTCACCTCCACAGGGAATACGGTGCCGTCTTTCTTTCGGTGCCTTGTTTCAAATGTGAAAAAACCCCGTTCTTTTAATTCCCTCCAATGAGAAGGCCATCGTTCATGCGGAAAATCAGGGTCTATATCCGGGATAGACATTGAAAGCAGTTCATCCCTGGAATATCCCAGCGAACTGCATGCCTTGTCATTTGCGTATAATATCCGCGCGTCGCGGCCTATCCAGAACATTCCATCGCCTGCCCTTTCAACGGAAAACCGCGCAAGATGCGAAAAACCTTCCGCTTTCCTGCGCTCCTCCTCCACGCCTATAGCGGAGGCAATAATGCTTACGATCCTCTTGTCTTCATCGGTAGGGATAAAATCGCGCTGGTAAACTGCGCACAGGCTTCCGACATATTCGCCGCCGAACTTCACCGGGCAGCCAACGTAGGTTTCCAATCTATAAAGCGCTACGTTCGGATCCGTCCTGGCGTATTCGGTCTCGGGCAAGTTCCGAACCACGGTTACTTCATCAACGCCTTTTTTTATGACATCATGGCAGATATGCCCATCCGCCTTATCAACGGCGTTAAACCCTTGAGGGACATTCCACTGGCCGCGCGAACATAGCATTCCCTTTTCCAGCCGGTTATATAGCGCGCAATCGGCTGCCAGAAGTTCGCCGCATAGCGCCGTCAGGGTGTTTATATTAGCCAGTTGGTCCGGGCCGAAGTTCAAAAAAACTTCGTTTATCCGGGACAGCTTTTCTTCTGTCTGCTTACGGTCATTGATATCGCGCACAACCGCCATAAGACGGTACTTGCCTCCTATGACTGCGCGTTTCAGATTTATCTCTATCCAGAACGGCCTGTCGGCCTTATCTTTCGCAAACCATTCGAAAAGCTGCGGCTCTCCATTGGCTGCCTTTTCCAATAATTTGACCCCCTCTTCGCCGGTATACGGAAATTCGCCTGAGCTTATATCGTTTATCGTCAGGTTTACGATCTCCTCTTTGGGATAGCAGAACATCTCGCACGCCTTCTCATTGACATCTATTATCCGCTTGGTGTCAATGTCATTAATAAAGATGGCGTCGTTGGCGGCGTTGAATATCGCGCTGTAATTTGCCTCCTCCAAACGGCAAGCCGCCTCCTTGCCCCGCCTGGCCTCATCCTCCCTGGCCCTCAATTCACCAACCTCACGCCGCAGCCCATCCAGCTCGGCCAACAGCCCTTCTATCGTATGCTCTTCCATATCCGCCTTCGTGAAAGTAATTCAACTCTTTTTAGCGTGTAGCGTTTAGCGTATAGGAAAATCGTACAACTTACTATACGCTACCCGCTAAACGCTAAACTTGTTATCTGACTCAACTATGCTCAATACGCGATTCGCATCCGCCCTGTAAGGGCAGGACTGTTTTTATATGTAAATTATACTATTTTTTGCCTGGGAAGTCAAATTTAGTCCAAAAAGGGGTCTGACCAAAAAGGGGTCTGACCCAATGCGTTTATGATGACGCGAATGGGTCTGACCCCTTTTTTGTTTATCAAGAATGGGAAGCTGCGATAGACAGATGCTTAGGAGTTAAAAAAGCGGCAGCACGCCCTTAAAGGGTGCGCTGCCGCGAGTTGAAAAGATGCGCCGATTACGCCCTTCGACAAAAGCTCAGGACGTAATCCTCAAGCCTGCCGAAGAATTACGCCGCGGCCTCCAGAGCGGCAAGCGCGTCGCGAAGTTGGCGAAGAACCGAGATGTCGAACCTCCTGATCGGCGTCAACCTTATCAAAAGCTTAAGCACGCGAAACACCTTATTGACGTCGATGCTCGTAGCCATGTCGATAAATAACTGCGGCCCGATCATGTTAAGCTCGCCTGTATCGCGCAGGCCAAAAACACATAGCCAGCTCCTGTATTCCTGAACTGTCTTCTCAATATATTCGCGTATGTCAGTTTCCGTCAAATCGTTATCCGTGTCTGAACACCAGAGCGTGATAGTATTCTTTTTTGACGATGTTTCGTCCGTAATCAGGCAGGCTTTATCCATGCTATCCTCAAGGCCGTACTTCTCATACACCTCACGCCGAGCGATCACCTCATCGGGTCTTTGCATGCTGAAAAGTCTTATGTGCAAATTACCTATAGCGCGGTACGGGCCGAAACGTTCGTTGACCTCGCCTATGGTAAGATTCTGAAGCGCCTCGACCGCTATCTTTACAAGTATTGGATTATCATTGGGGTCGCTCCTGAATATAGTCTTAAGTCTATCGGCGTCGGGCTTGGCCCCTTTTTGAAACGGCAGGCCGGCCGCCTCCGCTTCCTTAAGCTCTCGCTCTCCCAGTATAAGCGCGAGCGTTCCCATAATCTCGGCCGTAGTAGCTTCAACCTTCCCTCCCGCCTGCAATCTCTCGCACGCCTCTTTAGTCATGCTCACAGAATCTTCCGCGGCGGCCGGTTCGGCTTGGGGAGGACGTGGACGACCCGCCTCCTCACGCACAGGTGCCCTCGTAATAAATACGGTGGCGATCCGTTCATCCTTAGGCCCGGCAGATAGATCTATGACGATCTGCTGCTTTCTACCATCCCATTTCGCCTTCATTTGAGCATCAGGCGGCAATTCCGGGATAGTCCTATTTATCTCATTTATGTAAGCCTCACCTTCAGCCGATACTTGAGCGGCGGTTTCTCCCGCGGCTGGACGGTTGTTGAAATAATTAATGATTTGTAAAACATCGATAGGCGTGACGAACCCATCCTCATTGACATCGACGACACCATCCGGCACCCCTGTTCCGCGTTCATTGATAAAATTGATCACGATCAGGGCGTCTATGGGAGTCACAAAGCCATCTCTATTCACGTCAAGACGGGTTATCGCAAACCTTGACTTAAGCTCAAAACGGTAAGTGACTCCTTCTTGCAGAACCACCTTCTGCACCTTCCATGTTTCGAGATCGCCATTGGGTCTATAGATAGTATATTCATTCTCCCTACCCGGCGTGTAGACAGCGGCTTCCGGCAATGTGATGCCTGCCTTCGCAAAGGCCCCGTATACTCTTTGACGCAAGGCCTGTAATTGATCTTGAATTGATTGTGGCGATGGCTTTACGACATGGGAAATGTCGCCTTGCAGTCTGTAGAAAAGTTCCATCACCCTGTCCAGCCGTATCAGATATTCCCGTAATTGCTCATCGTTTGGACGCGCGATACCGTTAAAACCGGTCTCAGGCGTTAAGACCTCGTCCTCCCATTTAAAGATCGGGGGCAGGCTCTGGCCGATGCCGACCTCGATGACCTTTGCCGTGACCCGACTGCCATCGGATACCAAGGATTCCGGTTTAATGCTGTCAAACCAATATTGCTGCCCTTCCAGACTTCCCTGGTAATATCTTGAATCCGCTGGTCGTTGTATCTCGCCGTTCGCCAGCGCTCGCACCCCGAGGACGCCGCCGGTTCCATAGTAATATGTGGCCGTTTTTTGTGCCGGCATCCGGTGGTAGAATTCGACTATTGCAAGGTCGAGCAGCCTCGCTGTCTCGGCGCGCTCCGGATCCTTGGCTATCTCATCACGCCATGAGTACATGAGCCGCCTGATCCGGAAGATCTCCTTCACGTAGTCATCAAATCTGTCAAAGCCAAATTCAAAAGCACGATTGTCTATGTTACCTCTGACATAGGTGCCGTTTCTGTCATATTCGATGCGCGTTGTCGAGCATCTATTCGACACCTCATAGTGCGATATCGCGCCATCGAGGTTAACTGTGTCACTCGTCCTATTGGTTGCCGATTCAGTTATCCTCCACTCATTATAAGTGGAGAAATAAATGGACCTTTCGGCGTCTATCTGTATGGTGATACCGGGGGTAGGAGTCATGACTTGTTGATAGTTATATAACTCACCGGATATGAGCCGATCGGCAAGGCCGTTTTCACCGATGATTCTCAGGTTGCGCGCCATATCATTCATCGCCGCGGTAAATTTGCCATAGCCGCGCCTGGAGAAGACGAACCCGGCATCCTGGGAAGTATCGTAAGATACCATGTCAATGTCTCTATGATATACGTAGGTGTTTCCATTCCATGACATGGCGAATTGTCTGAAGTCCAGTGTAAGATACGTAGTGGTCGTTCCTACAGTTACGTGCCATTCACTATGTACGTCGCTCTCGGCTCTAGGCCCTGCCTCGCCTTCGCTATACAATCCCGTAACCGCATGATCGACAGCCATTGTATTCGCGATCATCTGTCCGCCTGCTCCCTGACCAGCTGTTAAAGGGCCAGCCATTGCCGGTATAGTGTCGTTTATTATATAAGAGCTTAAATCTACAGGAGCTACGGCGCTAAGAAGCTGTTTATCCTCTAGAGTTTCGAGAGCTAATCTGCGCTTTTGATATCCCTCGCCGGGACGCCCTTTCTTTCCCGTAACCCATTCGCGGAAACCGGCAAGCCGGATCCTGGCCTGGTCTAACAGAATTCCAGCCAGTACGACAGGCCCGATGCCGGCGGCGGGTCCGATATAGTCGTTATGGTCGGCGGTATCGCCGGCCAATAGCTTGTAACCCGCTATCAACACCAATATGACAATCGGCGCTATAGATGCCCTTAGCGCCTTTGTAAGCCAGATGATTAGGTTAAAAGGGGCTCTCTCCACTTCTTCAGGATGGGCAACCGCTGGCGCTGTTTCCGGGGTAAGTAATGGCTGTGCCAGCTCTTCCGCTACTTCCTTAACTTCTCTTGTCCCGACCGCGGCCTTTGTCCTCTCCGCGAACTCCTTTGTATAATACGTATCCCACGCTAAACTTTTTCTCTGCCCTTTCATATGCAGGTTTTCACCTACACTGATCGCGTTATCCAAATCGGGGACATTCGCGGCCGAATTGCAATAACGAAGAATGATATCCCTATTACTTAATCTGATAAGGATCTCATCAACAACATTATTCACCCGCTGGATCCGATCCGCCGGATCAAGGCCCGCCAATTGACTTTCAAGCTCTCGCGGCGTAACAACCTTGCCTTCTTTCCTGACCAGAAGATCGGCCTGACAGTGCAATATATCCCCAAGCTTGAAAGCGATAGTAAAATAAAAATCGCCTATGCTGTCGCAGCTTTTTCTCGTCTCCTCGATCTTTCTCTTAAGCATAGATAAGCCGTAGAGATCTTTTGCCGCCTCCTGCAGAACCACATTGCCAATTTGACTTGGCACTTGCAAGCTAAACGCGTAATCCGTTATGAAAGAGTTGAAAAAAAATACGAAAGCGACGATCGCCGACAACAACCTGCATACCCTATTCTTGACTTTTTTAGTTTTCATGCCACACCCCTTTTTGTTTAATTTTAACGCAATACTCGTTAAATCAACAAAATACCAGTTTACAATTAATTTTTCTTAAATCTCAGAAAAAATGACAATTATGAAGGAGTGTTTAAACTATGTCATAGTGTCTTAAAAAGTCAATAAATAATATCAAACTTTTTTATTATTTAACTTTAGCTTTATAGTATGCTAAATTTTCAAAACAGGCATCATTGGTTATATGCAACTCGGACGCGCGATTCCTTGGCACTAGCAACTTTTTAGCAAATGTTTTGCTGAAAAATTAAATTTTATTTGATTTTTTATATATTTCATGCTACCATCTAGCATGTGAAAACCGAATACCGCGATAATGACTCGCGCCTGGTTGGAGATTGCATAGATAGAGACCCTGCGGCGTGGGCGGCATTTATAAAAAAGTACTCCCGGCTCATATATATTTCCATCAACAATCGCCTGAAGAAATACGGTATCGCCATGTCCGGCCAGGATATCGAAGATATCCGCCAGGATATTCTCGCATCGTTATGGGGGCACAGTAAGCTCGAATCCATAAGAAACCGCCATGACATCTCCTACTGGCTGGCTGTTACCTGCGGTAACATGGCAATAGAATATGTCAGGAAAAGGCGTTCTATAGACCTGGCAAAATGTCTGCCGCTTTTTGATAATATTGATGAAGGGGACTTGGCGGAGCTTGCATGGCCCTCTCAAACGAGCGCTGATGATGATAACGCGCGGGAGGAGCTTTTAAAAAAGGCGCAAGGATTGATCAAATCGCTGCCGGATAAGGAAAGATTGATAATAAAACTAAATCTTATTCACGGCAAAAAATACCATGAAATAGCCGATATTCTTAATATGCCGCGAGGCACTGTATCCAGCTATATAAAAAGGGCTAAAGAAAGATTAAAAAATGGATTGCGGGATTTTTTTTAAAATTGTTTGCAACAATTTCGGCATTTTCTACGTCTTTATATATGGGAGGCATTGCGCATGGCTGGGCTAAAAACCGGGATCGGGATCCATCCGGCAGATGTTGAGCTCGCTGATTTTTTGACCAACTCGCTATCGGCAAAAGAGGCTGAGGGCCTTACAAAACACCTGGCTTCGTGCAATAAATGCCTGGAGAAGACGGTATCGGCCTATGAATCGGTCAAGCTATTCCAAAAAGGCAAAAGCCTTGCAAAAAAAGGAAAGGTAAATTTTATGAAGAAGATAAATATCTATCTCGCGCTGGCTATTATATCATTCGTTCTATCTTTTATGATACCGCGCCATTTCCTGCAGTTACTCGTGGCTACTCTCGTTTTGGGCATAAAGTGGATAGCTGATTCCAAAACCACGAAGATGCTTATCATGATATACGAGGCGTGGCAAAGAGGCGGTGAGAAAGAGGCATCGCGGATACTCGAAACCTTGGATTCCGAGCGCACAAGTAGATTTTAAAATATAGGGCCGTATCCACAAACTGCTCGCCTCCCTCCTTAATATTGCTAACTAATTCCCCCATAATATATTCTCCCGCCAAAGTATATCTTAAGGTAATAGCCCAGTTATTAAAGCTTCGTAAGAAAAATGGGGTCTGACCCAGCGCGTCTATTGCTTATTGAATGGGTCTGACCCCATTTTTTGGCATAGCAAGCTATCTGTAAAAAGTAAAAAGGGGTCAGACCC